>JBEKSH010000127.1:0-6960 GCA_049517235.1 Roseiarcus sp.
ATATCGCGTCGAGACGTCGCTGATGGTCGCGCTGGGCGCCGTGGTCGCACTGGCGATCGTCATCGCGCTGATCTGGGGAATCGTCCGCTTCGTCTTCCGAATTCCCTCGATCGTCACGCTGGCCAATCGGGCGCGGCGGCGCGAAAAGGGCTTCGCGGCGCTGTCGCGGGGCATGGTCGCCGTCGGTTCGGGCGACGTGCGCGCCGCCGCCCGCCATGCGGCGGAGGCGCATCGGCTGATCGGCGGCGAACCGTTGACGCGCCTGCTGCGCGCGCAGGCCGCGCAACTGGCCGGCGACCGCGAGGGCGCGGAACGGGCGTTCAAGGACATGCTCGACGGCAGCCACACCCATGCGCTCGGCTTGCGCGGCCTGCATATGGAAGCGCGCCGGCGCGGCGATCACGAGGCCGCGCTGAACTATGCGGCTCAGGCTCACAAAATCGCGGCCCTTCCCTGGGCGGGCCAGGCGGTTCTCGACGACCGCGCGGCAGCGGGCGACTGGGCGGGCGCGCTGGCGGCGGTCGAGACCAACGCCGCGGCCAAGCTGATCGACAAGCCGACCGCCAATCGGTTGCGCGCGGTGCTCAAGACGGCGCTGGCGCAACAGCGCGCCGAGCGCGAACCGCAAGCGGCGCTTGCGCTGGCGCAGGAAGCGACGCGCCTCGCGCCAGGTCTCGTTCCCGCCGCGGCGCTGAACGCTCGCCTGACGGCGGCCGCCGGCGACTATCGCCGCGCCGCGCGGGTCATCGAGACCGCCTATGAGAAGACGCCGCATCCCGACCTCGCCGCCGTCTATTTGCGCATTCGCCCCGGCGATTCGGCCGCCGATCGCCTCGTGCGCGCGCGCAATCTCGCGCGCCTCGCGCCCAACGATCCCGAAAGCCGCTTGACCGTCGCGCGCGCCGCGCTCGAGGCGCGTGATTTTGCAAGCGCGCGCGCGGCGATCGCCCCGCTGCTCGATCCTGACGCGTCGTCGGGGCGGCCGAGCGTGCGCGTTTGCCTGCTGATGGCCGATCTCGAAGAGACGTTGGGGTCGCCGGGCGCGGTGCGCGAGTGGCTGGCCCGCGCCGCGCGGGCGCCGCGCGATCGCGCCTGGGTCGCCGACGGCTTCATCAGCGATCGCTGGGCGCCGGTTTCGCCGAGCGGCAAGCTCGACGCCTTCGTCTGGCGCGCCCCGGAGGAGCGGCTGGGCGCGCCGGGCGAACCCGTGCCCGCGGCGCTGGTCGAAGAACATCCGGCGACGCCCGGCGCCGTCGCGGCGGCGCCCGCTGCGGCTCCCGCGCCGCTTGCTGAGGCCCTGCCGACGCCGCGGATCCGTGAGGCGGCGCCCGTCGCGGCGAGTTCCAAAATCGTCGCGATTGCGCCGGCCGATATTTCGCACAAGGCGCCGGACGATCCGGGCGCGCATCCGGCGCCGGCCAAACACGGCGGCTTCCGGCTGTTTTCCTGAAGGTCGCGCCAGGCGCCCCCGTGCACGCGGTTCGTCGCGGGCGCAATCTTGCCAAGCCGAAGCGATATGGCTATGAGGTTTCGCCCGCCCGTCGCCGAAGGCCAAGATCGAATCGCCTCGCCGCAAGCGCACCGGCGCCGCAATAGCTCAGCTGGTAGAGCACCTCATTCGTAATGAGGGGGTCGGGGGTTCGAATCCCTCTTGCGGCACCAATTAGATCAGTGGCTTATACGGACAATTTCATTAGTCGCGAGAGCTTGCCCGGCGTCGGGGCAACCCTGCGGGTAATGGATGGCGGATGCTTTGCCATCGCTCATGCGTGAACGGGGCGCGCCAGGCGAAGCCGATGGCCCGGTCCCATAAGCCCGCCAAGGCCACGAGCGGTCCGCTCATGGCGCACTGCGGATCTTGCCTTCGTCCTTAAGCAATTCGCTAACCATTTTCGTTAATTATTGATCCGCACTCGGCTTATGGGCCGATACTTGAGGTTCGACAAATGAGAAAAATCCCGCTTCTCGGCATTGAACAAGCCGGTCAACTGGCGATATCCCTGCGGCTCGCGATCGTGATGACATTCGTATGCCTCGCCGTGGGCCTGCTCGCCCAGCGTTGGCACTGACCCGTGGCCGCTCGCGTTCCCGCGCTGCGAATGGCGCGTGACGATCCCGACCCTAGTCCGACGCTCGCGATCTCACGCAAAGCCGCGGCCGCCTGGGGCCAAATTGCACAGCGTGCGGTCGGTTTCGCTACTTGAAGACCGATCGGCTGCCCGAGGGCCAGAATGTCAAGGCGCTGGCCGAAAAGCGATCATGTGTCAAATGCTGGTCGATGGACGGGACGACACACGCCGTGCATCGGGACATCCGACCAGGTTATTGGCCGGCCGAGAGCGGTTGAAGAAAGGGAAAGCGTGAGCAGCTCAGTGGCCCCTCGCTGGCTCGTTGGGATCGTCGCGGTGTTGCCATCGCTTGCGGGCTGCGCCGCTTCCCCCGCCAGCTCAAAGGGCCATATGCTTCAGTATGTGTCCGGTTCAAGCAGGACGGAGGCCTTCCGGAAGGCTGACAAGAAATGCAACGAATACGGGCGCGCAGCCGAGGCGACCGCCTATGACGGCTCAACCCGGCTATTGGCGTTTCGCTGCATCGAGCCGTGACGGGCCGGGCGTGAGATTGGGGAAGGCGCCGGCGAGCCGGCGCCGGGCGACAGAGGCCGTCGCACCGGTTTGGGCAATGGCGGCCGGGGCTGTGGGTCGGTGAAATGTCCAGCCGCCATGCGGAATTCTCGGCAGACCCCGATTTGGCCTGCCCCCGCCCGATGCTTGGCTGCCGGCCGCGATGAGAGGGCGCGATGAGTCCGCCGGTCACCTGCAAACGGTGCTTGTTTCAAGTGGCCATCGGCCTGCATCTTGGACACTTGGCCTCGTTTTCGCCAGATCAGGCCAAAATGATGAAGCGATGCAGAAGGGCTGGAGAACCGGACTTTGCCTATGACTGCTCTGACCTTACGTCAGCTCTATTGACGACCCTTGAAAATGAAGCGCGCCGCCAGCCGGCAAGCCTTCGTCGCGGCGCGGATGAACCTGGCTGATCGCACGGCGAAGCCAGGCGCGGCAAATGGTCGGCTTGCGGGTCCGCCCGACAAGCCTAGTGCGGCGAATGACGCGTGAACGAATGCGCTATGGGCAAGGGTGTCCATCGCGGCGAAACATCCGACGAGCCGGAAGGTAAGACTGTGGCGCAAGAAGCGGAAGCTGTCGAAGCCGCCCAGGCCGGACGACGAAGCAGCGGCAAGCGTTCGGCCTTCCTCAGCCGGAGGCCCAACGATGCCCGCAAGCCCCGCGACGGACGCGCGCGCCGCCGCACCGAGCGATGGTCTGATCGGCGATCTCTTCAATTGAATGGGCATCGCGCGCGGCGGGCGTCGGGTCGTCGGACGAACCTGTTCTGCGGTTGCTCGAAAGGTTAAAATATCGAACGACGTGATTCGGAGGTCAGCAGATGAAAAATGCAATGCTTGTGGACCACAAGGAACAGCGCATTCGTGAGACCGCCTATCATCTATGGGAAGAGGACGGACGTCCGATCGGTCAGGCGGAACGGCATTGGGAGATGGCGCGAAAAATAGCGGAGGATGCGGAACGCCAACACTCATCGCCCGCCGCCAGGCCGGATCGCGCGCCAAGCAGAAAGAAAGGATCGCAGGCGAAATCGAAACTGTCGGTTGTCCGGTAGGTCGGCGCCCTGCCTGTGCACCAGATTCGCTCGGGCCCGGCCTTGCATGCCGGGCCGGTCGAGCCTGTCTTCGCGTCGCCGCTCCCGGCGCGCATAGGAGTCGGCGCGAAAAGGGCCCGCGGGCGATATTCTCCGGAAACGGCGATCTGCGCCGGTCTCGCGAATCGCGGACAGCCGCGCATCGCAAAGCAGGCCTATTGATGCGGGCGAGGGGCGGGCGGTTTTTCCCCTGGAAGCTTCCCCTATCTTCCAGCAGCCGCCTTGTCCGCCGGACGACAAATTGCGGGCCGCGACAATTTGTTTCTGAAAATCTTGAATTGCGTTATGTTGCTTTCCGGGATTCGCCAATCTGTAGAGCCGTAGAGGGAGAAGGAGCCGCAAAATCCGAAAAACGACGAATCCAAATTTTTCGCGTCGAAACCCATTGATTTCCGCTGTTTCGCCCAAGAATAAATTTGGAAAATTTGCGAAGCCAAGCAATCGATCATTGAAAACAAAGAGATTTTTTCTCGTCCCGGATCGCCGAATCTTGCCAAAGCCGCGTCATCCAAGGATTCTGCGACGATTTCGCCGGCCGGCTGCGAAGGGGGATGACGGCGCTTACGAGCCGAGCAGGCGCTCGTAGGCGGCGACGTATTTCTCCGCCTCGGTCGGCCAGTTGAAGGATTCTTGCGAGAGTTCAGCGGCCTTGGCGGAGCACTCGGCGCGCAGCGCGTCGTCGCGCATCAATTGGAGGCAGGCGTCGGCCAATCCTTGCGGATCGGGCGTTTCCGCATAGATCGCGACTTCTCTTAGCAGCCGCTGCGTCTCCGCCAGCCGATACGCGACGATGGGGATGCCGAGCGCCGTATATTCGAACACTTTGTTCATGCTCAGCTTGTCATTGCATTCATTGATGGGGTCCGGAATCAATCCGATGTCGAACGCGCTGAGGTGCTGCAGCAATGTCTCGCCGCTGAGATAGCCGGTGAATGTAACATGCTCGTCGACGCCGAGTTCGCGCGCGAGAACGCGCAATGACGGCAACGCAGGCCCGTCGCCGACAATCACGGCCTGGAAATCGCTAAAGCCATGATGGCGCACAAGATGGTGGGCGGCGCGAATCATGTGATCGACGCCGTCCTGGTTCGAGATGATGCCGAGATATCCGAGAACGAAGTTGCGGCGCCGACGGATGGCCTTGTTGGGCGTCGTGCGAAAAATATTCTTGCGATCCGGGATACTGTAGACGGCCACGACCTTCTCTGGCCGTTTGCCGCCGCGACCGATGTCGATATCGCGAAAGGTTTCGTTTGAAGAGATCACCAAATCCGCCGATTTGAAAGTGAGCCACTCGAAGGTCAAGAGAAGGCGATACAATATTCCTTTTCGCCCAAATTTGAGAACGAACAGTTCCGGGCTGATATCGTGATGGTCGAAGATAAAGCGCTTGCCCAGCAGCTTGAACGGCAATGCGACGAGGAAAATGAGGTCGGGTGGGTTGCACGCCTGAATCACCGAGAAGCCCTGCTCCTTGTGCACTTTCAACAGCAGGCGCAATTGGTGGAACAGCGCGGACGCATATTCGAGCACATACGCGAAGCGCACGCGCGCTTCGAGGGGCAGCGCGTGTCGATAGATGGCGATCCCGTCGATTTCCTCGAACTTCAGGGGATAGCGTGGACTGGTGGGACAGATCACGGAAACTCGCCAGCCCGCTTGCCTGAGCGCTTGCGCCTCTTGCCATACCCTCCGATCGAACGGAACCGGGAGATTTTCGACGACGATGACGCACGAACGTTCTCTGCTCATGTTGGCGACAAGTCTCCTGTGATATCTTGACGGCTGCGGCGGCGTTCACGGGACGGGCCGGTCAGCATCCCCCGCAAGGGCGCGGGGGCCGGGGAGTCAACAAGCGGATGGTTCTCGGCGCCGGGCTGGAGCCGACGGCGCGCACGCGCCAGCCTGGCGACGCATCAACGCCTCCGAACGCGAGCGTTCAGTTCTTTGCCGGCGTATTTTCCTTTCCGGGCGGCTGTTTGCCCATGATCCTGCCGTAGTCGCCCTCGTATTTTGCGGTTGCGTCGGCCGCCTGAGCTATCAGTCCGCCCTCGGCCCTCAGCAGTTCGCCCCTCAGCGCCTGCCGCGCGCGATTTGCAGCGTCTTCGCCGGCGAGCGGCTTGGATTGCTGTCCGGTCACCTTGAAAAAAGTGCCGTTCGGTCCGGCGCGCACGAAGAAAATGTCGTCCGCCTTCTTGGCCTCCAGCGCGGCGAGGAATTCATCAGGAATGTTGGCGCTGTCCAGCACGCCCGTTGAGCGACTATGCAGCACGCCCAATTCTGTGAGCTTTTGATCGACCTGGTCGAGCGATTTGAAGTCCTTGGTCGCGTCAATGACGGATTGAATATTGGCCGCGATGGGCAGTGAGATCTGGTCGATATTCACTATCTCGCGGTTGGCGAACTGCGAGGGGTGCGCGCCTATGTATTTGTCGATTTCCGTTTTGCCCAGCGCGCCGGCCTTGGCCATGAGGGTGCGCTGCATGATCGCCCCGGCGAGCACCTGCTCCCTGGAGCGCATGAGGTCCAGATGCAAGGTCGGCTCGCGGTCAAGTTTGGCCGCGAGCGCTTGCTGGACCATGTATTTTCGCACAATCAATTCGCCGAGCATTCGCTTGACCACGGCGTCGTCGCGTTTGTCGGGAGGGATGTTGGCCCACCGGAACTCGTTTTCCAGTTCCTGGATGGTGACGTCGCTGGTTCCAATATGCGCGATCACCTGGCCGGCGGGCGCGCCCTCGTTGTCAGCATTCTTCTTGCTGCACCCAGTGAGCATGAACGCAGAAACCGCGCCGCACAGGACGGCAGTTGGCCAGACGGCGCCCCGAAAGGCGCATAAATTCGGCATCAGGCCCTCTCTTCAGTCCCGTCGATGCGGTTCGGCGTCCGTAGTATTTCGACAGGAGAGCAATGGACGTGTCAACCCGGCTCCCGCCGCCTGCCGTTGAGTTTCCATCCCGCGGCGACCAGCTCGGACGACATGACGCGCCTTCTTTGAGGCGCGGGGAAATCCAGGTCAAACGCCTGTTGCACTTTTCGGCTTCCATTTTTAATGCTTGCAATCGCGATCGCTTCCGCCGCCGCCCGCAAGACAACGCCGTTCGTCACGATCGTTCTTGCGCTTCCGGCGAAAGGATCAGCCGTTTGACGCAGTCGTGCGCCGAGCTGCGCCATTCCGGCAAGGCGAGGCCATAGACGCGATGCAGTTTGCCGGCGTCAAGCCGCGAGTTGGCCGGCCGC
>JBEKSH010000128.1:0-6935 GCA_049517235.1 Roseiarcus sp.
GCTCGAATTCGTCGACGGCGCCGCGATCACCATCGCCATGAGCTTCGACGTGCCGCGCCATAAGCACGCGCCGATCGAAATCTACGGCGAAAAAGCCTCGCTGCTGGTTCCCGACCCCAATTATTTCTGGGGCGCGATCAAGCTGGCGGCCGCCGGCGAAGACTGGCGCGTCCTGCCGACCGAACATTCCTACGCCGACTTCAATTACCGCATCATCGGCGTCGCCGACATGGCGCATGCGATCCGTACAAACCGTCCGCACCGGGCGAGCGGCGCGCTCGCCTACCACGTGCTCGAAGTCATGGAAGCGTTTCAACTTTCGTCCGATTCCGGCGCCTTCGTGACGATCGAGAGCCGCCCGGAACGGCCGGCGATGCTGCCCGCCGCGCTTTCGGCGGGCGAACTCGACTGAGGCGCGGATCGCGCCGGGCTGGCGCCATATCGAAGAGCGGAGGACTTGAGGATGCGCGAGGCGCTGATCGTGTGGGGCGGATGGAGCGGGCACGAGCCTGAAAAGGGCGCCAACATCATTGGTGCCATGCTCGAGGAGGAAGGCTTCAAGGTCTATATCGACAACACGACCGAAGCCTTCGCGGACGCGGCGATCGCCGACATGAGCCTGATCGTGCCGATCATCACGATGTCGAAGATCGAAAAGGAAGAGCTGGACAATCTGAACGCCGCCGTTCGCAGCGGCGTCGGCTTGGCGGGGTATCACGGCGGCATGGGAGACGCCTTCCGCGATGCGATCGACTACCAGTTCATGTGCGGCGGCCAATTCGTCGCTCATCCCGGCGGCATCATCGATTATCGCGTCGACATCGCGAGCCCGGACGACCCGATCATGCGCGGACTGACGAGTTTCTCCTATCGTTCCGAGCAATATTACATGCACGTCGATCCGGCCAACGAAGTCCTCGCGACCACGACCTTTTCCGGCGAGCACGCGCCGTGGGTCGAAGGCGTGGTGATGCCGGTTGTCTGGAAGCGAAAGCACGGCGCCGGTCGCGTGTTTTACAGTTCGCTTGGCCATGTCGCGAGCGAGTTCGATGTTCCGCAAATGCGCACGATCATGCGTCGCGGCCTGCTGTGGGCGGCGCGCTGAGCGCCGATCGCGGCGGCGCCGTGCTGGCGAACGAAGCGCGCGAAAAGCCCGGCGCCCGAAATTATCCGCGAACAGACCGATCCTCGCGCTTCGGCGCCGCCTCGCCGCCGATCCACGTCCCCCGCACGCTCAGATCGTCGGCCAGATGAACGAGATCGGCCGCGAAGCCCGGCTTCAGCCGCCCGAGGCGGTGATCGACGCGCAACAGGCGCGCCGGGGTCAGCGTCGCCATTTTCAGCGCGTCGGCGAGGTCGATCCCCAGCGTCCGCGTCGCGTAACGCACCGCGTCCATCAGCGTGATCGCCGCCCCCGCCAGCGTGCCGTCGTCGAGCGTCAGCCTTGTCCCGACCTGGGTGACGCGGCGGCCCTCGAGGTAGAACACCTTGGGCCCGCCCGCCGCTGGCGGCATGGCGTCCGAGATCAGCGCAATGCCGTCCGCGCCCTTGGCGTTGAATGCCGCGCGCGCCGCCGTCTCGTGCACGTGATGGCCGTCGGCGATGAAGCCGCAAAGGACGCGCCGATCGGCGAGCGCCGCGCCGACCAGGCCCGGCTGGCGATGGCCGAGCTGGCTCATCGCGTTGTAGAGATGCGTGACCGCGCTGGCGCCCGCAGCGAAGGCCGCTTGCGCCTCCTCGGCCGTGGCCTCGGCGTGGCCGATGCTGACGATGACGCCGGCCTCGGACAGCCGGGCGATCAGATCGTTGGCGGCGGCGCAGGGCGCGAGCGTGACGACCATCACGCCGGATCTGGCGACGATCAGGCGATCCGCGTCTTCGCGCGTCATCGCGCGGATGAACTGCGGCGGATGCGCGCCCTTGCGGCGCAGGTCGATGAACGGCCCTTCAATATGAACGCCCAAGGCGCCAGGCACGCTGTTCTGCGCCTCGCGCGCGGCGGCGAGCGCCGCGGTCAGTTTCTGCGGCGTATCGGTGATAATCGTCGGCAGCAGGGATGTCGTGCCGTCGACGCGATGCGCCTCAACGATCGCGCGAACGCCTGCGACCGTCGGCGCGTCGTTGAACAGCACGCCGCCGCCGCCATTGACCTGCCAATCGATCAGGCCGGGCGCCAGAACGCCGCCGCCGAGATCATGGCGCTCGGCGCCGGTCGGACATTGCGCGAGCGGCGCCAGGCTTACGATCGCGCCGCCGTCGACGACCAGCGCGTGGTCCTCGATCATCCGCTCGCCGTCGAACAGGCGCGCGCCGGAAAAAACCTTCACCATCGAAGCGCCCGCATCATTTCGTCTCCGTGACTTTGCGCAGGTGCGGCGGATTGTCGGGATCGCGGCCGAGCGCCCGCGCGCAGGCCTCCACGAGGCTGTAGAAGCGATGGAGCATGACGATCGGCGTCAGCAAATGATGCCCGGCGGGCGGCACGACGAGCGCCGATTTGGCGGGCGAAGCGACGGCGTCGACGACGAAGATTTTCGCGCCCATCGCGGCGAGGCGCGCCAGCGTCTCGCTCACCCCCTCCCTCGCTTCGTCCTGCGGCATGAAGGCGATGACGAGAAAGCCGGGCGTGATCACGCCGGCCGGCCCATGCAGAACCTCGGCCGACGAGAACGCCTCGGCGTGGATCGCGCAAGTTTCCTTGAGCTTCAACGCGGCCTCGGCGGCGATCGCGAACGTGGCGCCCCGCCCCAGCACGAACGCCGATCTTGCGCCGGTGACAAGATCGATCTGCGGGCGTGGCGGCGGCGCGCCGGGCGCGCCCAGCACGGCGGGCAGTCCGTCGATCGCCGCATTGAGCTTGCCGTCGCCGACCCATTGCCCGACGAGGGCGGCGCCGGCGACCAGCGCCGCAATCATCGACTTGGTCGCGGCGACCGATTGTTCGGGGCCCGCATGAAGCGGCAGCACGCATTCGGCGCCGCGGGCGACGGGCGAATCGACCTCGTTGACCAGCGCCAGCGTCAAGGCGCCGGCGCGGCCGGCCGCCATCTGCAACGCGACGATGTCGGGGCTGCGGCCCGATTGCGAAATGGTTATCGCCAGCGCCCCGTCGAGCCGCAGCGGCGCATGGTAGAGCGAGGCGATCGAGGGCCCGATCGAGGCGCAGGGGAGGCCGAGCGCAATTTCGATCAGATAGGCGAGATAAAGCGCCGCATGATCCGAACTGCCGCGCGCGATGGTTATCACCAGGCGCGGATCGCGCTTCCTCAGCAGCGCCGCTATCGTCGCGGTGGCGGGCGCGTTGGCGGCGAGCTGGCGCGCGAGCACGGCGCCGGTCTCGGCGACTTCCAGGGCCATGCGGGAGGGCTCGAGGGACAAGGCGGCGCCTTTAGTTTCTGTTCTTGCGCATAGCGGGCGAAAGCGTGAGCTCGGAAACGAAATCGTATGTGTCGGACCGGTAATACGATCGTGTGAACTCGACGCAGCGCCCGTCGGCGAGATAGGCGATGCGCTGGATGTAAAGCGCGGGGCTTTTCGGCTCGACGCCGAGCAGAGCGGCGTCCGAATCGGCCAGCAGCGTCGCGCGCAAGCGCTGCAGCGCGCGCACCGGCTTGAAGTTGCGCGCCTCCAGCGCGTCATAGAGCGAGGCGCCGATGGCGCTCGGCTCGCCGATGTAGCGCTGCGGAACCACCGCGTGCTCGATCGCCATCGGCACTTTGCTGGCGAGGCGCAGCCGCGACAGACGCACTATTCTTTCGCTGGGCCCGACGCCCAGCATCATCGCCTCTTCGGGGGTCGGCAGGAACATGCCGCGCTGGAGTTCTCGCGAACCCGCGGTGAGGCCGCGCAACCGCATGTCCTCGGTGAATCCGGTCAGCCGCGACATCGGCTGGTCGACGCGCGGCAGGGCGCGGCGGATGAACGTGCCCGCGCCGTGGCGGTGATAGAGCACGCCCTCGGCCACCAGCTGGGTGATGGCGCGGCGCAGGGTGGTGCGCGAAACGTCGAGAATCTGCGACAGCTCGCGCTCGCCGGGCAATATTTCGGTGTCGGCGAAACGGCCGCCGACGATCTCGCCCTTCAAGGTCTCGCAGACGGATCGATAGAGCGTGGCGCGCGGCGCCTCGGCCAGCATCATGATCCCTCGCTCCGGTTCGCGGGATCCGGCAGAACGCCGCCGACGAGCAATATCGCGCCGTCCGTCGCGTCGAACAGCGGCTCGCGCAGCATCGCGGCTAGCTCGACGGGAAGGCGCGGGCGAATGCCTTGGCTAAGGCCGCCCACAAGCGCGATGCGCTCGGCGCCGAGCCGCTGGATCGCGCGGGCCAGCGCGGCGAGGGCGGAAGCCGCGGCTTCGACGATCGGCCGGCCGATTTCGTCGCCCGCGCCCGCCGCGTCGAGCACGAGCGGGGCGAAGACGCCGTAATCGCTGGGCTTGGCGGTCAACGCCCATTGCACCGCCATCTTGGCGTCGTCCTCGAAGCGCTGCATCACGCTTCGCGTCAGTGGAGTCGATGGGCCGAGGCCGTCAAAGGCGCGCAGGGCGGCGCGCACCGCGTCCGCGCCGATGCGCGCGGCCGAGCCGTCGTCGCCAAGCAGAAAACCGCGTCCCCCGATCACGCTCTCGCGCCCGCCGACCCGCGCGAGGGCGGCCGACCCCGTGCCCGCGATGACGATGCCGCCGTCGGCGCCGCGATGCGCGCCGAGACAAGCGGTGACGGCGTCGTTGGCCGCGCGAACCGAAGCGAGGCCGTCGAGCACGCTGAGATCGGCGATGATGCGCGCGGCTTCCGCGCCCGTCGACAGGCCGGCCAGCCCGAGGCCCACGGCGACGCATCGGGCGCCAAGGCAGGAGAGCCCCGCCTGATGCAGCGCCTGCGAAATGACCGAGCGCACCACCGCCAGGGCGCCGGCATAGTCGACATAAATGTTGGCGGCCGGTCCGCTGCTCTGCGCCAACATGGCCCCCGACGAATCGCGAAGCCGCGCCCGGCAGCGCGTCGCGCCGCCGTCGATGCCGAGAAAATATTGGTCGCCGTGCGCCAATTGGCCTCGCTTTTCGTTCATGCCTGCGGCGCCGCGAGCCCGACGGTCGTCCGATTGTTTTTGAAACGGTCTCTGGACAAGAGGTATACGATTGGTTAACGTTTAAGACAAGAGGTAGGAACCACTGGTCCTAATATTGGTTCTTTCCGCTTTCCAGGACGCACGTCCTGGCGCCGTTTTCTTAAGCTGGCGAGAGGGTGGATGGCCGCGCAGAGCGACGATAGGGTTCAAGGCCAGTCCGAAGCGCCCTTGCTCGCCTCGCTGCTGGCGAGCCAGAAACAAGCCGTCGAGGCTGTGGCGGCTTGCGGCGCGGCGATCGAGCGCGCCGCGCAGGCGATCGGCGAGCGTCTTCAGGCGGACGGCCGGCTGGTCTATATCGGCGCCGGCTCCTCCGGCCTGATCGCGCTGCAGGACGGCGCCGAACTGCCGGGCACCTTCGGTCTCGATTCCGATCGCATCGTCTTCGTGATTCCCGGCGGGACGGCGAGCGCCGCGCGTCTCGACGCCGCGGCTGAGGACGACATTTCGGGCGCCGGTCGGGACGTCGCGGCGCTGGGGCCGATGGACCGCGACATCGTCATCGCGGTGTCGGCGAGCGGTTCAACGCCCTATACGCTGGCCGGCGCGAAAGCCGCCCGCGAGCGCGGCGCCACGCTGATCGCTCTCGCCAATCGGGCGGCCTCGCCGCTGCTGCATATCGCCGACCATCCGATCCTGCTGAACACCGGTCCCGAAGCGCTGCACGGCTCGACCCGGCTCGCCGCGGGGACCGCGCAAAAATGCGCGCTCGGCCTGCTTTCGACGCTCGCCAATGCGCGCCTCGGCCACGTCTATCGCGGCCACATGGTCAATGTGCGGGCGGAAAACGCCAAATTGCGCCGTCGCGCCGCCCATATCGTGGCAAGTCTCGCCGGGGTCGACGAAGACGCGGCGGGCGCGAGCCTCGCTCGCGCGCAAGGCGACGTCAAATGCGCGATCGTCATCGCCAGCGGCGCCGCGACGCGCCAGAACGCACAAGATCTGCTCGCGCAGGCCGGCGGTCATATCGGCGGCGCGCTGGCGCGCCTGCGCGAAAGGGCGGCAACTTCTTAACATGGGCGGGAAGCCCGAATACTGGGAGAGCGAAATGACCAAGACGCATAAAAACCTGTTGGGCGCCGGCGCCGCATTGGCCGCCCTGCTCACCGGCCTTGTCGCCGCGCAGGCCGGCTCGCTCAAGATCGAGAGCTGGCGCAACGACGACGCCGACATCTGGAACTCGAAAATCATTCCGGCTTTCAACAAGCATTATCCCGACATCAAGGTCGAATTCTCACCCTCGGCGCCCGCGGATTACAACGCCGCGCTCAACGCCCGCCTTGACGGCGGCGCCGCCGGCGACCTCATTACCTGCCGCCCGTTCGACGCATCGCTCACCCTTTACAACAAGCACCAGCTCGACGGGCTCAACGACCTGAAAGGCATGGCGAATTTCTCCGACGTCGCCAAGGCCGCCTGGTCGACCGACGATGGCAAGACCACGTTCTGCGTGCCGATGGCCTCGGTGATCCATGGCTTCATCTACAACAAGGACGCGCTGAAGAAGGTCGGCGCGGAAGAACCCAAGACGATGGAGGAATTCCACGCCCTGCTCGACAAGCTGAAGAAGGATGGGACCTATACGCCGATCGTGATGGGCACGGCCGACCAATGGGAGGCGGCGACCATGGGCTTCCAGAACATCGGACCCGACTACTGGAGCGGCGAAGCCGGCCGCGCCGCGCTGATCGCCGGCAAGGAGAAGTTCACCGACCCGCAATATGTCGCGGTGTTCAAGGAGCTGGCGAGCTGGGCGCCCTATATGGGCAACGGCTATCAGGCGCAGAAGTATCCCGACAGCCAGAACCTGT
>JBEKSH010000129.1:0-6931 GCA_049517235.1 Roseiarcus sp.
CAGCGCGCCCCCCGCGCCAGCGCAACCGCCTCAACCGGCGCAACCCCCGCTGCATGGCGCGCGACAGGCGCCCGACGGCAAATGGTATCTGCCCGACGTATCGCGCCCCGGCAAATATTTGCAGGTGCAATAATGCCGACGCTTGTTCCGGTCGACAACGACCCCTTCGCGGCGCCACAGAGCGCTGCGCCTGCGGCGCCCTCTTGGCTCAAAAGCGCGCTCTTGGGCGTCGTTGCGCCGGTCGCGGGCTCGCTAATTGGCGCGCCCCCCACAGAGGGCGGCAGCATCCCGACGATGGAGGGCGTCGGCAAAGACGTTGTGCGCAACGCCGCCGGCGGGGCCACGCTCGGGTTCGGCGACAAAGCCCTATCCTTGATAAACGGGACGCCGCTCGCCGACGAGCGCGCGCAGTCGCAAGCCGCGATGGACCGCCAGGGGGTCGCCGGCAACATCGAACAAATCGGCGGCATGATGGCGCCCGCGGGCCTGCTCGGTAAAGCCGTCGGCGCGATCGGCGGCGCGGCCGACACCGTCCCGGTCATAGGCCGCATTCTCGCCAGTCCATACATTCAAGCGGCAGCGACGGGCGCGGGCATCGGTGCAGGCAACGCGGCGGGCAATGACACAGACGTTTTGCGAGGCGCGCTCACGGGCGGCGCCGCAGGCGTCTTGGGCCAAGGGCTCGCCAGCGCGGCGACCATCCCCGCCAATTGGCTTGCGGGGAAATTCAACGCGGCGCCGGTCATCCCGACCGCGGCCGATATCGCAGCTCAGAAAACGGCTGCATACGCGGCGGCCGACAAAGCGGGCGTCATCGTCACGCCGGATGCGGCGCAGCGGCTCGCGGGCAACATTCGCGCCGTCATGGCCGACCACAATTACGACCTTGCAACAGAGCCCCAGGGCGGCGCGATCCTGTCCACCTTGGCGCGCTTCCCGGCGCCTCCGCAGGCCGCGCCGGGGCCTTCCCCTTTCGGCTATGCCGGCGCTTCCGGCGCGGGCGTCGGCCTGTCTGCGGCGCAGCCCCCGGTTCCGCAAGGCGTCACTCTTCAAGGGCTCGACGGCTTGCGCCAGGTGGTCGGCAAGCTCTACAGCGGCAACCCCTCGGAGCAAGCGCTCGCCGCGAAGATCATCAACGGCACGAAGATCAATGGCGCGCCGGTCGGCGGGATAGACTCTTTTGTCAACGGCCTCCAGCCGGCCGATATCCTGTCTGGGGATGCCCCCGCAGGGATCGCGGCTTTGAACAACGCGCGCCGGCTCGCGCAGATCGACTTCAAGAGCGGCGCCGTAGGAACGCCTAAGACTGACGTTGATCCCGCTACAGGCGCGCTCGGAAAGGCGATGGACAATACCGCCGTGACGGGCTCCGGGGGCAACATCAACAACGCGATCCGGCAGCAAGCTCGGGCGCTGAAAAACAGCGGGCAGCCCTGGACGCCCGATGAAAGCGCCGCAATCCAAAGCATCATAGACGGCACGCCGACGCAGAACGCCTTGCGCATAATAGGCAAGTTCTCGCCGACCGGGAGCGGGCTCATGACCGCGCTGGAGGGCGTCGGCACTGTGGGCATGCTGGACCATGCGGGCGCGCTCGGGGCGGCCTCGGCGCTGGCGGTTCCGGCCATTGGCTACGCGGCCAAGACGGCTTCGGACAAGGGGGCTATTGGCGCGATGACCGACCTCGGAGACCTTGTTCGCTCGGGCGGCAATGCGGCGGCGATCGCGCCCGTGCAAAACGGCGTTCAGACAGCGATCCGCGCCGCCAACGCGCCACTCGCGACCGGGCTTATGGGCGCGGGGATTACGAACTCTATCGACCGCGCGAAGGCGGGCAGCAGGGCCAACGATCTGGCGAACACACTGATTCAGGCGAAGACGCAAGGCGCGCAGGGCCTCGGCGGCGTCTTCGCGCGTTAACGGCCGTTCGCCATCTTCATGAGGCCGTAAAGAAGCAGGCCGTAGCCGAGCGTTGCGAAAATAAAATGCATAACACGGTCCTCCAAGGCCGGATTGACAGGATTCGAGCCGCGAAGGAATCCATGCCGACGATCGGCGGCGTCTTCGCCAAAGGGGTCGGGCAGGCCGATGCTTCGCAGAACTAGGGGCGCAAGCCCGCCTGAAGGCGAACCAACGTCGGCGCGCCGGCGAGCCTCTTTTCCGCCTTGGCCCGCTCTTCTTTGACGTAGCTGGCCATCGCCTCGTCCACTCGCTTGCTCCTCATGGCGGAGCCCAATGCGCGCGCAAAGCCGATCGGGATACCGATGACAAGCCACAAGACAACGATCGTCAGCAGGATGCTCAACATGGTCACGACCTCCGACGCGGCCAGAGTAGCCGCCGAAAAAGGGCTTTCGTCAATGCCTCGCGCAAGGGAAGTGCTGAGTCTGCCCGCGGCCCCAAGGCCGCTCGTGCCCGCGGAGACAGCCGCCGAGCCGCGGCCGATTTCCGTAGCCTTTGCTTCATTGCCCAAGCCGGAGAACGCGGCGGTAGCGGCCCTGGCGGCGGCGCTGTTCGACGCGTGCGAAGAGATGCAAATGAACGAAGAATGGCGCAAGGGGCTCGCCATTTCGGATTGAACCTCTCGACGCGGGCGAGCCACGGCCGCGGATAGTGGCCTGTTTGAGTAAGGCAAACCAAATTCGGCCTAGCGTGGACGCGGGAGGCCCCGCATAATGGGCAAATGGCGCCGATTAAAGCGAAACCCAACGTTGAGTTCCGACCGACTGAAATGAGGTCGGCTTCGGGCTGGTATGTGCAGGTCATTCTTCCCAAACTTCCTCCGCTTCAACTTGGAGGCTTCAAGACCGAGGAGGAGGCCAAGGAATGGGTTTTGCGTAAGTCCAAGGGATGGCTCAAAGAATATGAGGGCGGCCGATACGCCTAAGCTCCCGAGACGCTCGCCCCTGCCCTCTCAATCTACTGCGCGAACCGGCGCGCCATTCGCGACCATCAAACATTGCTCGTATCGACCTTTAGTGCCCATGTCCGCCGGCGCGCACCGCCCCCGTTTCGCCCTCTGGCAACGGCTCAGCCGTCGGCTCTGACGAGCGCACGGCGGCCGGAAGGCTCTCACGGCGCCCCGTATCGGTCGCCCGGAAGGTTCGCAGCAAGACGCGCGCCGCGTTTGCCGGATGGACGGAGCCGGGAGCGCTGGCGCGCGCGGACGCGGCGTCGGGTTTGGACGAAGCACTCCCTGGGGTCGACGCCGCCGGTGCGCCGGGGATTGCGAGGGCGTCCGCGCGAGGCGCCGCGGGCGCGGTTGACGCGTTGACGGCCGGCGCCGGGACGTCGATCGCAACAGAATCTGACAATACGGCGGCCGCCTCGCCGGTCCGGGCGGCCAGTTCGAGACGGTGCTCGCCCGCAGAAAACGGCGGCGGCAACATCGTGAAGTCTCCCGACGCGTCGGCGTTCGCTTGCGCCACGACGCGCCCGTCGGCGCGCAGCTCGATCGAAGCCTTCGGCGCCGCATGCCCGGCGATGACCGCATCGCCCGTAGGCTCGACGCGGACAATGTCAAAGGCCGGCCGCTGGACGGTCGGCGTGCTCATGCTTGGCTCAGACGCTGCAGTTGGCCCGTTCGCGGGCGCACCGGCGGGTGTCGCCGCGAGCTCGGCGGCTGGCGAGGGGGCGGGAGGCGCACGCGCGCCGGGCCAGGTGATTGGAAGCCCGACCAGCAGCGCCGTGCCCACGGCCGCGACGGCAACCGCGGCGATCCCCACCCCCCAATATGTCCTGTTCTCCGAGAACGTTGCGCGCAAGTTCCTAAGCATGAGCCGATATATAGGGTGGCGTCGCCGCTTTTGCCCCGCACCGGCGGGGCTCACGAAGGACGGCGGCTCCTAAATCAGCCCCTCGGCCTGTAAAGCGCGCGTGAACTTCGCCTCTGCATCCGGGACCGAGGCCCTATCAGCCGCCGCCTCATTCAATACCTCGGCGGCAAAGCGCCAGACTGGCCCTCGCCGATGGATCGGGGGCAGCGAAAGCATCATCTCGCGCGCCTCGCCTAAGGTCGCGATGGAGCGGCCGTCCTTCAGGGCGATCGGCTTGGAAAGCTTGCGGGACCAAGTCATTCGCTTTGCATAGCACGACCTTCCTCTGACCGTCAGCAGGAGGCTTTCCCAAGCCCGCGACGGTCTCAAGAAAGGCCGTTTTCCCGCGTAAGCGTCATCCGGTTCACTGTGGCGGAGGAGACGAAGTTGACCTGTCGAGTGTTGAAATTCGGATCGGTTCTCGCGTTGCTCTTGGCTTCCGGGAGCGCCTACGCCGACGATCCGACTGGAGTGCTGCTGCAGGAAAGAGGACTCGCCCCAAGATACCCCGGACCGCTGCCCGAATTTATTGACCACGGGCCATGTCCGCTTGGAATGCAGGCCGTGGCGTTCCCCAACGCCCAGCACTATCGGTGCATTCGGAATCGCCAATAACTAGTTGGCGAATTTCGGAATTCACGCCATCGCGGACGCCCCGTCCCGCCTTTCGCCGCGCGCGACGATCCGCAGCGCATTGTCAGCAAGCGGGCGCTGAAGCTTCAGGGCCTCGGGCGCCGGCGCCGTCATCCACAAATCTATCTCGCCGGGCGTCGTCAGAATCACGGGCATTGCCTTGGCGTGAATCGGCTTGACGACCGCGTTCGGCTCGGTCGTTAGGAAGGCGAAGAGGTCGTTCGTCGTTTCGCCTTCTTTGACCTTCCGGACAGATGTCCATCGCGTCCAAATCCCCGCAAAGAAGGCGAGCGGCCGGCTCTCGTCGAGCGCGAACCACACCGGCGGATGCGAGCCGTCCGGCAACGCCTCGTTTTCCGAAAAGCTTGTGAACGGGACAACGCAACGGCTTTCGACGCCGAGCCATCGCCGCCAGTGCGGTGAGGCGACATTGCGCACGTTCGTCACGCCAGGGTCGGAATTGCGCCCCTTAAGCGCAAACACCGGCGACGGCATGCCCCATCGCGCCATCGTCAGTTCACGCTCGCCGTCCGGCGCGGTGCGCACGATCGGCGCGGGATAGTCGGGGAAGATTCCGGGCATGGGCGGCAGATTGCCCGTCGTGTCGCGCATGGCGCGCGCCAGGTCGCGGATCGCCTGCTGGCCTTTGGTCAAGCTGTAGAGATTGCACATTGGCCGAGTTTGCCGCAGCCTAACGGGCGGAGGCAAGACGGATCGGCGCCACCCTATGAACGTCACCTATTATGTCGTCGTCCCGTTCGATCGGAACGAAGAGGGCGATCTCGCCGCTGGCGACGCGCAGGAAGCGACAAGCGCGCGGGCGGCAGAAAGGGGCGCGCGTTCGCTGGCAGATCTGCATGCGGGCGCCGTTGCGTTCTCGCGCACCGGCGATCCTTCGATCGGCGACTTTCAGGACGCGGTCGTTCTCGCGCAATTTGGCGAAGTCGACCTGAACGCGCTTAGCGAATGAGGAAGCGTGAACTTCGCGCCGTTCTGACACTCGCTATCGACTCGCGCCCGGCAGCGCAGTTGAAAACGAAGGTCGAATGCGCTGTAAAAGAGCCGGCCGCGATCAATCTGACTCCAACCGCTCGATTGCGGTCAGGGCCGCCGAGTGTAACCAGCCTTCTGGCGGCCCACTTTCGCTTCAAGGTCGAAACGTCTCATGGCAGAGCGGCCGGACCCTCCCTACGCCAGCAAACAGGCTCGCCAACGGGCGATGACCATTCGCCTCGCGCTTTTCGCCCTCGCGCTCGCCGGCCTTCTCGTCGGATTGCTCGCGAAGCGTTTTCTCTGACGCCCGCCACAGCGCCCCGTCCCGTAAAACCGACTTAGTCGCTGGCGCCTCCCCCTAGACGCCGCGCGGCTCGGGCCGCCCGGCGGGACTCCATGCTCGCTGCGGGCGGCCTGTCCGCATCTATGGATGCTTCTATAAAGCCGTGCCGCCCCGCCTCTCGACGTTAGGCTTTCCCCGTTCTATTGCGGCCATAACGTCCAGCCCAGCATGCCGATCGCCGCCAAGGCGATGATCAACGCAATGGCGCCGTTCAAAGATTGCCGCCCCGTTTGCCTGTCCAATTTGACCTCTCGCTTAAGCCGCGCGCATGGTGGCTGCCGCCACAAAAAGAAGGGCCGCCCAAGAGATAAGCAACGCTCAGGGCGGCCCAAGTGTGCCGCGACGGGCTTTGGGGGGCTTTGTCGCGGATAGCCGAAGACGTTACCGGCGCCGCCGCTCCGTTGCGATCCTCGGAATCTACTCAAACAGGGCTGCGCAGCTTCTCGGCGGGGAACGGCTGCAATCCGATTCGCCCGCAGGCGCAGGCTCCCGTCGCGATTCGACGGCGCGACCGGCGCGAGATCGCCTCGCGCGGGCCATGCTGCGAACGCCAGTGCCAAAGGCCGTGCGCGACCTACAGGGCGGCGTCACGCCGTCGCTGCGGAATTATGAGGGAAAAGCCGTTGTGATCGTTGGGGATGGACCGCCGCGGCGTTGGGCGCTGCGGGGTTGATGGAGGAAACAGAAGGACAATCGCGAGGACCGCTAAAGCCGTAACGACAATTAAGAAGATAGCTAGAACCACCTCCCGGTGTTCTTCATCGCTCGAAAATGGAAGGCGATAGCGCATGAGACCAATGCTCCAGCCGAGTTCGGCTTTAGTGCCGCCCTGCGAATAGACCGTCGCTCGGCGGCCCGTCTTTTTCATTCTCAGCTTCGTTGCTTCGACGCCTCCAAAATCCATGCGGCCTTGCGGAAGGTCAAGGGCTGGCCTGGCCACGTCTCGACGGCCGCCAGGTAAGCCGCCCGCCCGACGTTCAGATGGTTCGCGGTTGCGACGGCTTCGAGGATCGACGCCTGATCGGCCGTCCAAAGGTCGACGCGATAGCCAAGGCTGCGATCGGCCATGCCTTCGCGCGCGAAATAGGCCAGGGCTTCAATTACGAGCGGCGCCGTGCGCGCGCTCACGCGGAAGCCGGCCGGCTTG
>JBEKSH010000130.1:0-6908 GCA_049517235.1 Roseiarcus sp.
TTTTACGAAATGAGCAAATATACGCTCGCGCCGCCCGTCATGCCGGACCACCTCGTCTGGCACAAGTGGCAATCCTACTGGACGTGGATTTCCGGCTTCAGCCTGTTGTGCTGGGTCTATTACGGGCAGTCGACATTCTTTCTGATCGATCCGGCGGTCATGCCGCTCGCGCCGTGGCAGGCGGCGGTCGCCGGCGTGGTCGCTCTCGCGCTGGGCTGGGTCGTCTATGACCTCTTATGCAAGTCGCCGATCGCCAAGAACGATAGTCTGCTCGCGCTGGTCGGCTTCGGCTATGTCGTGCTGACCAGCTATGTCTTCACGCTGATCTTTTCCGGCCGCGGCGCCCTGGTTCATACCGGCGCGCTGATGGCGACGATGATGACCGCCAACGTCTTCTTCATCATCATGCCCAATCAGCGCAAATCCATCGCCGCGCTGGTCGCCGGCCAGACGCCGGACCCCAAATGGGGCAGGGAAGCCAAGCAACGCTCGACGCATAACAACTACATCACGCTGCCCGTGCTGTTCATGATGCTGTCGAACCACTATCCAGTGACTTACGCGAATGCGAGCGTCATCCCGGCCCTCGTCACGCTCGTCATCATCGCCGGCGCGCTGGTCCGCTATTTCTACAATATGTGGCACGCCGATCATGACAAGGCGCCGTGGTGGGCCTGGTTCGTCGCGGCGGTCGCCATTTGGGCGGCGATGTGGGTGTGCATGGCCGCTTCGCCCGGCATGCGCGCCGTGATCGGTCTCGGCCCGGCGCCGCCCGCCCGGATGGCTGGCGTCGATCTGCCCAAGGCGCCGGCCCAAGTGGTCGAGGTCGTCGCGACGCGCTGCGCGATGTGCCATGCGCCCGAACCGGTGTTCGACGGCGTCGGCGAGGCGCCCAAGGGCGTTCTTCTCGACACGCCCGAACATATCGCGGCGTTCGCCCAGGCGATCCGCGTCCAGGCCGTCATGTCCCACGCGATGCCCCCCAACAACCTCACGGAAATGACGCCCGAAGAGCGCTCTGTGCTCGCCCGTTGGCTGTCGAACGGTAAATTCGCCAAGAACTGAAAGGTTTTGAAATGAACGACGCCGCAGCGAGCCCCGGCCGCAAACTGATGGCGCGCCTCGACGAATTCGCGCGGTTCAGCGATGAGGAAGGGCGCCTGACGCGCCTCTATCTGTCGAAGGCGCATGCGCAAGCCGCCCAGCAATATATCGCTTGGTGTCGCGAGATCGGGCTTGCCGCCAAGATTGACGCTTCGGGCAACGTCTGCGCGCGCTACGAGGGCAAACAGCCCGGCGCTCCCGCGTTGATGATCGGCTCGCATATCGACACCGTGCGCGACGCCGGGCGCTACGACGGCAATCTCGGCGCGCTCGCCGCGCTCGCGGTCGTCGAGGAATTGGCGAAGACCGGCGAGCGGCTCGACGTGGCGGTGGAAATCGTCGCGTTCGGCGATGAAGAGGGCGTTCGCTTTCCCACGACTTTGACCGGGTCGCGCGCCTTCGCGGGCTTGTTCGCGCGCTCCTCCCTCGATCAGAAGGACGCGGACGGCGTCTCGATGCGCGAGGCGCTCACTAATTTTGGCTGCCAGCCGGAAGCGGTAGCGACGCTGCGTGGGCGCAATGTCGCGGCGTTCGTCGAACTGCACATCGAGCAGGGTCCGGTATTGGAGTCGGAGAACCTGCCGATCGGCGTCGTGACCGCGATCAACGGCGCCACGCGCTTCCACGCCGCCTTGCGCGGGGTCGCCGGTCATTCCGGCGCGGTGCCGATGAACCTGCGTCGGGACGCGCTGGCCGCGAGCGCCGAAATGATCCTGCTGATCGAGGCGCGCGCGCGCATCGAGGACGATCTGGTCGCAACCGTCGGACGGCTCGAAGTCGAGCCGGGCGCGGTGAATGTCATTCCGGGCGAAGCGCGGTTCACCATCGACATTCGCGCGCCCCGCGACGAGCGCCGGCAGCGCGCGGTCGCCGATATTTCCAAACGTCTCAACGCCATCGCCAAGGAGCGCGACGTCGCGCTGACCCTGACGCACACCCACGACGCGGGCGCCTATATCTGCGACCCGGGCATCGTCGCCGGCCTCTCGGCGGCCGTCGCGGCCATCGGCCAGCCCGTCAGGTTGCTGCCTTCGGGGGCCGGCCATGACACAATGATCATGGGGACGCTTTGCCCGGCCGGCATGTTGTTTCTGCGCTGCAAGGGCGGCGTCAGCCACAATCCGCTCGAATCCATCACGCTTGAGGACTGCGAAATCGGGCTGGCGGCGCTGATGGCGTTCGTGCGCGACTTCAAGGCGCCGTGAGCGGGATCGGGCGCGGCGTCGATCGCCAATTGGCAACCGGACGCCTCACGTCTATTGACACGCGTCGGCGCGCCGAAATAAATGCGGGATACAAATTAATTGTGGTCCCCATCTCGCCGCACGACGATCCTGAGCGTGCGCCGCGCGTGTCCGAAGAAAATCAATCAAGGGAGCTGAAACATGTCCACCGGCTTTTTCGGCGACGTCGCGCCGATTCGCTTTGAGGGCCCGCGAAGCGACAATCCGCTGGCCTATCGCCACTACCAGAGCGACAAAGTCGTATTCGGCAAGACCGTGGCGGAGCACCTGCGTCCCGCCGTCTGCTATTGGCACAATTTCGGTTGGGCAGGCTCCGATATGTTCGGCGCGCCGACGTTCGAGCGCCCGTGGTTCGGCGAAACGATGGGGCAAGCGCGCCTGAAAGCGGATGTCGCGTTTGAAATGTTCACGCTGCTCGGCGTTCCCTTCTTCACCTTTCATGATCGGGACGTCGTCCCGGAAGGCGCGGATCTTGCCGAATTCGGCCGCAACCTGGCTGAGATCACCGAATATTTCGCGAGCAAGATGAAAGCCTCCGGCGTCGGGCTGCTGTGGGGCACCGCCAATCTGTTCAGCCATCCCCGCTACATGGCGGGCGCGGCGACCAATCCCGATCCGGATGTCTTCGCTTACGCGGCGGCGCAGGTGAAGAACGCGCTGGATGCGACCCATCGCCTGAACGGCGCTAATTACGTGCTGTGGGGCGGCCGCGAAGGCTATGAGACGCTGCTCAACACTGACCTGCGCCGCGAGCAGGAGCAACTCGGACGCTTCCTGTCGCTGGTCGTCGACTACAAGCACAAAATCGGCTTCAACGGCGTGATCCTCGTCGAGCCGAAGCCGCAAGAGCCGACCAAGCACCAATATGATTACGACGTCGCCACGGTGTTCGGCTTCCTCAAGCGTTTCGGTCTTGAAAAAGAGGTCAGGGTCAATATCGAGGTCGGCCACGCGTTCCTCGCCAAGCACTCCTTCGAACATGAAGTGGCGATGGCGACGGCGTTGGGGATTTTCGGCTCGCTTGACGCCAACCGCAACGACTATCAGTCGGGATGGGACACCGATCAGTTCCCAAACAACGCGGCGGATTTGATCCCCGCCTTCTATCATATCTTGAAGCACGGCGGGCTTGCGCCCGGCGGCCTCAACTTCGATGCGAAGGTGCGGCGCCAGTCGATCGACGCGCAGGACCTGCTGTTCGGCCACATCGGCGGCCTCGATGTCTGCGCGCGGGCGCTGGACGCGACGGCCAGGCTCATTGAAGGGGGCGCCTACGATCGTTTTCTCGCCGAGCGTTACGCCGGTTGGGACTCGCCCGACAACCAGGCGATGCTCGCCGGCCGCGCGCCGCTCGAACAGATCGCCGCCCTGGTGGCGCGCCAGGGGCTCTCGCCCAAGCCGAAGTCGGGACGGCAGGAATATCTGGAAAATCTGCTGAACCGTTATCTCTGAGTTCTCCCGACGATCGTCTCGCGGCCCCTGAGGGCGGGGCGCAGCGTTAAGCGGCAGGCGATCCGGCCGCCGTTCCCGGCGTTTTTATGCGCGGCCATTAACGGCTTGTTGGGCAGGCGCGCGTTAGGCTCGCGGCTGGTGCATGCGCTGAGGGCGGCGAAGGCCGGCGCGGTGAGAACATGTTGCGGTTTGCGATCGTGGTGGCGGGCGGCGCTGTGATTCTCGCTTTGATCACGACGGACCTGGCGTCGAGCTTCATCACGGCCGGCGCTCAATCGTCCGCGCCGGCGCGTCCGGCGCCCTTCAAAGCGGATGTCGCGTCAGTCGCGCCGGCGCCGAACGGTTATACGGAGGCCGAGATTGTCGCCGACGCCGGCGGCCAATACGCCACCGATGTCGAAGTCAACGGCCAGATGGTGAGAATGATGGTCGACACCGGCGCCACAATGGTCGTCATATCCTACGACACGGCGTCGCGGCTCGGCATGGCGCCTGCCGCTTCCGACTATACCGGGCGCGTGCGCACCGCCAATGGCGTTGCCGCCGTGGCGCCCGTCACCCTTCGCGAAGTGACGGTCGGCCCGGTCTATGTCGGCGACGTCAAGGCCCTGGTCGCCGATCGCTCGGCGGGCGCGGTCAATCTGCTGGGCATGAGCTTCCTCAAGCGCCTCGCCAGCGTCGAGCAGAGGGACGGCAAGCTCGTCCTGCGACAATAGCGCCTCGTCGCGGCGCTCCCGCTTGAATCGACGGCTCAATCCTGTACGAAAGGAACTGGCGGCCCGTGGGCGTTGCGCGCCCGGCGCGCCGCAACGCGCTCGAACGCCGATCGAGGCCCTCATGTATCCCACGCCAAGAGCGCAGCTTCATCCCAACAGCTACGACTATGAATCAACCCCGATGGTGAAGCCGACGGGGTTTCGCGAATATGACGCGCGCTGGCTGTTCGGGCAGGAAATCAACCTGATGGGCGTGCAGGCCCTGGGGCTTGGCCTGGCGACGCTGCTGCATGAAATGGGCGTCGATCCCCGGATCGTCGTCGGCCACGACTTTCGCAGCTATTCCTCGTCGATCAAATATGCGCTGATCGCCGGCCTGATGGCGGCGGGGGCCAAGGTGCACGACATCGGCCTTGCGATCACCCCGATGGCCTATTTCGCGCAATTCGATCTCGACGTCGCGGCGGTGGCGATGGTCACCGCCTCGCACAACGACAATGGCTGGACCGGCGTGAAAATGGGCGCGCGGCGGCCGGTCACTTTCGGTCCGGATGAAATGGGCCGCCTGCGCGAAATCGTGGTCGGCGGCAGGTTCCGGTTCGGCGAGGGCGGCGCCTATCGTTTCATCGAGAATTTCCCCGCCCGCTACATCGCCGATCTTACCAGCCGGCCGCAATTGTCGCGCCGCCTCAAGGTGGTCGCCGCCTGCGGCAACGGCACCGCGGGCGCCTTCGCGCCGAAGAAATTGTCGGCGCTGGGCTGCGACGTCGTTCCGCTCGACTGCGACCTCGATTACAACTTTCCGCGCTACAACCCCAATCCCGAAGACCTGAAGATGCTGCGCGCGATGGCGCAAGCCGTGCTCGGCTCCGGCGCGGATGTCGCGCTGGGATTTGACGGCGATGGCGACCGCTGCGGGATCGTCGACAACGAGGGCGTGGAGATTTTCGCCGACAAGATCGGCGTCATGCTCGCGCGGGACCTGTCGCGCCTGCACCCCGACGCGACCTTCGTCGTCGACGTGAAATCGACCGGCCTGTTCGCGACCGATCCCGTGCTCCTCGCCAATGGCGCAAAGGCCGATTACTGGAAGACCGGCCATTCGCACATCAAGCGTCGCGTCAGGGATTTGAACGCCTTGGCGGGTTTCGAGAAGTCGGGGCACTTTTTCTTCAACGCGCCGATCGGGCGCGGCTATGACGACGGGTTCGTCACCGCCATCGCGGTTCTCGACATGCTCGACCGCAACCCGACGCGCTCGATCGCCGATCTCTATCGCGCGCTGCCGCGCACCTTCGGCTCGCCGACGATGTCGCCTCATTGCGCGGACGAAGTGAAATACGCCGTCGCCGAGCGCGTCGTCGCGCGCTTCAAGGCGATGCAGGCCAAAGGCGAATTGCTGACGGGGCAGAAAATCCGCCAAATCGTCACCGTCAACGGCGTGCGCGTGACCGTCGAGGACGGCACCTGGGGCCTCGTGCGCGCCTCCTCGAACAAGCCCGAGCTCGTCGTGGTCGTCGAAAGCCCGGTCTCGGAACAGCGGATGCGCGAAATGTTCAGGGCGGTCGACGGCGTGCTGCGCGAGAACGGCGAAGTCGGGGCTTACAACCAAACCCTCTGAGGGGGAATCCGCTTCCGGGTCGCGCCTCGCGCGTCCTGGACGAGCCTTCGAGGATGAAAACAATTGCCGCCATGCGAACAATGGCGCAGCTTGCGCCGGATGCGAAGCGGCGCAATCTGAACCCTTCCAGCCTCAGGGCGAATGGACGCTGCTCCCGAAATGACCGCGAAGCCATCGCCGCCCGTCCTGCCCGACCTGTTGCGGCCCGGCCTGAGGATCGTGTTTTGCGGCACCGCGGCCGGAACGACATCGGCGAGGCGCGGCGAGTATTACGCGCATCCGCAGAATAAATTCTGGCCGACGCTGCACGCGATCGGCCTGACGACGCGCCAGCTGAAATCTTCGGAATTCCAGTTGCTGCTCGATTGGGGCGTCGGGCTCACCGACCTCGCCAAGAACGCCTACGGGATGGATAAGGAGCTTCCTCCGGGCAGCCTCGGCCTTCGCGCCCGCGAGACCTTGCGCCAGAACATTCTGAGGCATCAGCCCGCCATTCTCGCGTTCACCAGCCTGACCGCCGGGCGAAGCTACCTGCGCCGTCCCGCCGATTTTGGCGAGCAGGGCGAAACGATCGGCGCGACGCGCGTCTGGCTGCTGCCGTCGCCTTCGCCGGCGGCGAACTGGAACTGGCGCGCGCACGAGCGTTGGTGGCGCGCGTTGGGGGAAAGCGCGCGGGCGTTGGGTTAGGCCGCTCCGCGCGCCGTTTCATTCGACGAGATTGACGTTCTTATCCCTGCACAAATCGACGCTCGTCGATTCGGTCGTCGATCC
>JBEKSH010000131.1:0-6897 GCA_049517235.1 Roseiarcus sp.
ACTGCTGGGCTCGGCGACCGGCGCGCAGTGGCCGCCGGTGATCGATGAGATCAGCGTCGCCAGGGGCTACGAGGCGGCGCTCGGCGCGGCGTTGGGCGACGATCTCGACGCCTCGATCGACGCCGCCGCGCCGGCCCATTGGTCGGCTCTCGCCGGCGATTTCGCCGATCCGGCGCTGCCTGCCGGCGTCGAGCCTCTGGCGGGCCTCGCGCAGGCGCCGCCCGCCTTGCGGCGTCGCCTCGCGCAGATCGGCGTCGTCGCGCGGGAGCAGGGCGCGAATCTCATTTCCATGCTGAAAGTCGGCCAGCGTCTGGTCTCGCGGGAAGGCGATCTGTGGCGCTGGGACGGATTCGTCTCGGCTGCCGAAGCGCCGACCCCGGCGGCGCGCCGCCTTGTCGAAAAGAACCGCCTCGGCGACCTCACGCGCGAGGCGGAGACGGCGCGCCAGGCGGCGGAAATCGCCAGATCGGAGGCCTTGGCGTTTCAGGCGCGGCTGCGCGGCGCCGCGAGCGCGGAGGCCGCCGCGAGGCATGGGTTGCGCGAGGCGCACAGGCTGGCCGACACGGCGCGCGACAAATTGGCGGCGAGCGAGCGCCGGCGCGCGCAAGTCCTGGCCCGGCTGTCCGCGCTGGATGAAGCCTTGTCGCGCGCGAATGCGTCGCGGGATGAAGCGGCCGAGCGCCGGAAGCAGGCGGAGGCGGCGCTGCAAGCGCTCGTCCCGACTGACGAACTGGCGCTGGCGCTGGAACGCGCGCGCGCGCAGGCGGCGCAGCAGCGCGCCGAATGCGTCGAAGCGCGCGCGGCGGTCCAGTCGATCGCGCGGGAAAGCGAGGCGCGCGAGCGCCGCCGCCAGGCGATCGCCGCCGAAACGCGGTCGTGGCGCGAGCGGCGCGAAAGGGCGCAGAGCCAGATCGCCGAGATTGACGATCGCCAATCCCAGGCGCGCGTCGAACTGGCGGCGCTCGCCGACGCGCCGGCCGTTTTCCTGCGGCAGCGCCGCGCGCTGATTGGTGAGGTCGACGCGGCCGAGGCGGCGCGAAAGGCGGCGAGCGACCAGCGCGCCGGCGCTGAAACAAGTCTCGCGGAGGCCGACCGCGCCGCCAGAGCCGCGCTCGAAGCGATGGGTTCGGCGCGCGAGGCCCGCGCCGCGTCCGAAGAGCGCGTCGAAGGCGCGCGCCAGCGCTGCGAAGCGCTGCGGCATACGATCGCCGTCGAGCTTGAAACAGACCCGCAAGGGCTTGCGGTGCTGGCCGGGCTCAAGAGCGGCGAAGCGCCGCCCGATCACGCCGCTGTCGAGCGACGACTGGAGAGCCTGAAACAGGAGCGCGAGCGTCTGGGCGCGGTCAATCTGCGCGCCGACGAGGAGCTTGTCGAGGTGGAGGCGAGCCGCGGACGGATGATCGCCGAGCGCGACGATCTGACGGAGGCGATCAAGCGGCTGCGCCAGGCGATCCACAACCTCAACCGCGAGGGCCGCGAGCGCCTGCTGAAAGCCTTCGACGTCGTTAACAAGCATTTCGGCGAATTGTTCGCCACCCTGTTCGAGGGCGGCGCGGCCGAATTGCAGCTGATCGAATCCGACGATCCGCTGGAGGCCGGCCTCGAGCTCGTCGCGCGCCCGCCTGGCAAGAAGCCGCAGGTGCTGACGCTGCTGTCGGGCGGCGAGCAGGCGTTGACCGCGCTGGCGCTGATCTTCGCGGTGTTCCTCACCAACCCGTCGCCGATCTGCGTGCTCGACGAAGTCGACGCGCCGCTCGACGACTACAACGTCGAGCGCTTCTGCGATCTCCTCGACGAGATGACCAAGCGCGCCGACACGCGCTTCGTCACGATCACCCACAACCCGATCACCATGGCGCGCATGGACCGCCTGTTCGGGGTCACCATGGCCGAGCGCGGGGTGAGCCAGATCGTGTCGGTGGACCTGGCCGAAGCGGAGCGGTTCCGCGAGGCGAGCTAGGGGCTCGCGTCAATCGAATCGAAAGGCGCTCACCTTCCCCTTCTCTCGCAAGGGGAGAAGGGACGCGGGCGCCGTCCACACCATCACCGTAATCCCACGACCTTCGCAGGCGGTTTGTCGCAGCTTTGAAGCTTGAAATCCGCCCGACCGCCGTCATTGCGCTCGGCGGCCGTGCGAAATCCGCGCTATGATCGCCGGCGATGCCGCCGCCCAACGCTCTCCGCCTTGTCCTCTGGATCACCCTCAGCGCCATCCTGCTGGGCGCGCTGTTCGCTATTGCCGAGTACCAACCGGTCGGCGTCGCCGACGTCGCCAACGCCTGTCTGCACGGCGCGCTGGTGGGCGGCCTGACCGCCGGGATACTTTCCTCGCTTGAGATTTTCGTGTTGCGCCGCGCCCAAGGCGCGTCGCTCCGCCAATTGCCGTTTCTGCCCTATCTCGCGTTGCGCTCGCTTCTCTATCTCGGCGTCATCCTGCTCGTGGAGGCCGCCGTGAATCAGCTCGTGCCGACAACCGCCGGTCAACCCGCCGCCATCACGCGCGCCGACATCGTGTTCTCGCTCGTCGCCAGCCTCGCCTATAACCTGCTGTTCGGCGTCAACGCGCTGCTCGGCCCGGGCGTGCTGTTCGCCTTTGTCGCCGGGCGCTATTACCACTCGCGCATCGAGGAGCGCGTGCTGCTGTTCATCGACATGCGCTCGTCCACCGCGATCGCCGAGCGCCTCGGCGAGGCGCGCTTCCTCGACTTCCTCAACCGCTTCATCACCGACCTGTCGCTCGCCATCGCCGAGGCCGGCGGCGAGATCCACAAATATGTCGGCGACGAGGTGATCGCCACCTGGACGCTCGCCGCCGGCCTGAACGACGCCGGCTGCGTGCGCGCCTGTTTTGCCGCCTTCGACCGCCTCACCGCGCGCGGCCCCGCCTATGAGCGCGAATTCGGCCTGCGCGCCGATTTCCGCGCCGGCCTTCATTGCGGTCCGGTGGTCGTGGGCGAACTTGGCTATCTCAAGAAAGAGATCGCGCTGGTCGGCGACACCATGAACACCGCCGCGCGCATCCAGCAGGCGTGCCGGGAAACCGGTTGCCGCGTGCTCGCCTCGGCGGCGCTGCTCGAGCGCATCGCCGCGCTCCCCGCCGGCGTCACGCGGCGCGCGCTCGGCCCGTTGGCGATGCGCGGCAAGGAGCAGGCGATAGATATCTGCGCGCTCGAGACCGTCGCCGGCGCTCAATAGGCGTCATCGCGGTCGGAGCAATCGAAGGCGATGATCGTCGGCGCCAGTCTGCGCGTCGACGCGAGGCCGCTAAATCGACCCGGCCTCCACCATGTAATTGTTCGCCGTGCACATCGCCGAATCGTCGGACGCGAGGAACAAAGCCATGCGGGCCAGGTAGACCGGTTCGATCAGGTCGGGCAGGCATTGGCGCGCGAGGTGGCGGGCGATCGACTCGGGCGTGGCCCATAGGGTTCTCTGCCGCTCGGTCATCACCCAGCCCGGCACGATCGTGTTGACTCTAATGCGATGCTTGCCAAGTTCGCGCGCGAAAGAACGCGTCATGCCGTGCACGCCGGCCTTGGCGGTGGTGTAGACGGGCAGGCCGCCGACCGCCTCGAACCATGAATTCGAACCGAAGTTGATGATCGAGCCCTTGCCCGCCGCGATCATGTCGGCGGCGACCGCCTGGATCGCGAAGAACATATGGCGAAGGTTCACCGCGATGCGCTCGTCGTAATAGGCGGGGGTCACCTCTTGCCAGCCATGCCGATCATCGCGCGCCGCGTTGTTAATGAGAACCCCGGCCGGACCCAGCGCATCCTTCAGCCTCGCGAAGGCGGCGCGAAGCGCCGCGATGTCGCGCAGATCGCAAGGCTCGAACCGCGCCCGCGCGCCGGCGCGCGCCAATTCGTCGGCGAGCGCGCGTCCCCCTTGCGCATCGATATCGACGAAGCCGACATGCGAACCCTGGGCTGCGAAAGCCCGGACCATGTCCTGTCCGATTCCGGAGGCGCCCCCGGTGATGAACACGACGGCGCCGTTGAGACTGGGGTATTGCGCGAATGACAAATTTTGCTCCCTGGACAGAACCAAATTGCGACGCGCCGCCAGCGCGCGGCTCGCCGGGCAGACTAAGCACAGGCGCCCGCCGACGCCAGAGCCCATGCCGACGATAAGCGGACGATAGCGGCGCCAAACGGCGCGGCGCGTCCGGTCACGGCCAGACGGCCCTGTCGCGATAATATCGGCGCCAAACGGCGCGTTGATATCGCGCGGGCGGAGGTCGACGGCGGGGCGCCATTGCGGGCAATGACGATGGCGCGCTTCATCTCAGCCGAGCGCGGCGAGCGCTCGCTCCATCCGCGCGATCTCGATTTTGGCGCCGGCCCGCATCTTGCGTTCCGCCTCGCGGTAGAGCGAGGCGACCTGCCGGCCGGCCTCCGTCAGTTCGGCGCCGCCGCCGTGAGCGCCGCCCGGGCGGGCGGCGACCAGCGGCCTGGCGAACATGTGGTTCATCTCCTCGACCAGCAGCCACGCCTTGCGATAGGACATCGCGTGCGCGCGCCCGGCCGCCGAAATCGAGCCGGTCTCGCCGATCGATTCCAGCAGCGCCACCTTGCCGGGGCCAAGCCGGCGGCGCTCGTCAAAGTCGAGGCGAATCGTGAGGCGGGTCGTCATGGCGGTCCTTGGCGCTTTAACCCATGCTGCGTCAGATCGGCGGGCGCCGCAAGCCTCGCTAGGGCGCTGGCGCGATCGCCAGGCCGATGGCGTCGCGCGTCGCATCGCTGATCTGAACCGACAGCGGCCCGGCCGCCAGATCGAAGCGCACGCTCTTGCGCAGGCCGGGGCAATCCTTCTGCCCGGTGAAGCCGACGGACTTCACCCTCGCCCCGCCCTGGACGACGTCAAGCCACGCCTCGTCCGACAGGGTGATCTGATAGAGGCCCGGCCTGTCGATATTGGCCACCTCGAGCGTCGCGCCGAAGGCGCCCGGCTTTGGCGGCCGTTCCGGCGGCAGGCGAAAGTCGGCGGAGTCGGCCGGCTCCAGCGCCACGCCATAGGCCTGACCGATGGCGATCGTCGCGCCGGCGGCGGCCGGCTTGACGTCGCCGGCGAACCCGCCGCGCTCGCGCGCCACGCTCCACTTGAATTGATCGCAGGGGCTGTTCTCCTGCGCGCGGACGCCGCCGGCGCAGAGCGCGGCCAGGGCGAATGCGACGGCGATCGCCGATCTTGTGTTTTCGCGCATGTCTTGCGTCGCTATTCCGTCGCCACCATCACATCCGAAGCCTTGATCACCGCGTAAGCCGTCTTGCCTTTGATGAGGCCGAGCTCGTCGACCGCTTCATTGGTGATCGAGGCCGTGACGATGGCGCCGTTGACATCGAGACGCACATGCGACGTCGTCGCGCCTTTGACGACGTCGACGATCGTTCCCTTGAAGACGTTGCGCGCGCTGATTTTCATGAGGCCTCTCCATTCGTTCAATTCAAAACCCTGAAGCCCTGGCGCTCGAAGATCGCGCGCCCCGAGGGCGACTTCAGCCAGGCCAGGAGCTTGTCCGCCGCGCCATTATGCGACGAAGCGGTCAGCGCGAAGGGATATAGGATCGGGGGATGGGAGTCGTCCGGAAAAGTCGCGACGATCCTGACGCTCACGTCGGCGGCGGCGTCGGTCGCGTAAACGATCCCAAGCGGCGCTTCCCCGCGCGCGACGAAGGCGAGCGCCGCGCGCACGGTGTCGGTCATCGCCAGCCGCGGTTCGACGACGCTCCACAGCCCGAGATTCTGCAACGCCGCCTTGGCGTAGCGGCCAACCGGCACGCTGTTGACTTCGCCCGTGACGAGGCGGCCCGCGCCGATTGCCTGAGTGAAAGCGTCGGGGCTGAAGACGAGCGCGTCGATCGACGATTGCCTCTGCGTGATGACGACAAGCCGGTTGCCGAGCAGATCGAACCGGCTTTGTTGCCGGATCGCGCCGCCCTTGGCCGCCTCGTCCATCGATTCCTCGTCGGCGGAGGCGAATATGTCGGCCGGCGCACCGGCGATGATCTGGCGCGCCAGCGCCAGCGAACCGCCGTAGCTGATCCTGAGCTCCGCGCCTTCGGCCTCGCGAAAGGCGACGGCGGCCTCGTCGAGCGCGCTTTTCAGGCTCGCGGCGGCGAACACGATCACCGCATCGTCGGCGCGGGCGAGCTGCGGCAAGCCCGTCAGCGCCAGGCACAGCAGCATCGATGCAAGGCGAACCATTTGGCGCATCAACGATCCCCAAAGCGGACAGGCGGCGGGCCCGTCGGCGCAAGCGTTAGTTGCCGCAGAGTATAGCGCCGGGCGCGGCGGCGCCAGTCGATAATTGGCGGGGCTCGAAACTCGCGCTCATCCCGAATGCGCGAACGCCCAGTAGAGTTCGCGCGCGCGGCGAAAGGCCGGACCGGGCTGCAGGTCGCGCTGGTCGATGCGCCGCACCGGGATCACCTTGCCGAAATTGCCGACCACGAATATCTCGTCCGCCTCGTCGAAATCGGAAAAACTCAATGTCGCTTCGCGCACGTCGCGGCCGTCCTCGCCGAGCAGCTTCAATACGCGCTGGCGCGTCACGCCGTTGAGGAACGAGCCGTTGGCCATCGGCGTCATGATCACGCCGTCCCTGGCCATGAATATATTGGCGGTGGCGAGTTCGGCGACGTTGCCGAGCATGTCCGTCAGCAGGCAATTGTCGAACCCCCGCGCGCGCGCCTCCATCAATGCGCGCGCGTTGTTGGGATAAAGGCAGCCGGCCTTGGCGTCGATCGGCATGGTCTCGGCGGTCGGCTTGCGATAGCGCGAGCGGGTGATCGACACGCCCGTCAGGTCGGGCAGCGGCGCTTCGTAGATCGACAGGCAAAAGCGCGTCGAATCCGGGTCGGGCGGCACCGAGCCGGGGCCGTTATGTTCGGCCCAA
>JBEKSH010000132.1:0-8448 GCA_049517235.1 Roseiarcus sp.
ATCTCGGCGCGGCCGGCCTCGAGCTGGCGCACGCACAAATACACGCCCTCGATGATATCCAGCGGCTCGAAGCCGGTGACGACGATCGGCACGCGGAAGCGCGCCGCGATCGGCTCATATTCCTCAAAGCCCATGATCGTGCAGACATGGCCGGCGGCGAGGAAACCCTGCACGCGGTTGACCGGCGCGGAAAGAATCGCCCGCATCGCCGGCGGAACCAGCACATGCGAGGCGAGCAGCGAGAAATTGCGCAGCCCCTCGAGCTTCGCCCGATAGACCGCCATCGCGTTGGCCGGCGCCGTCGTCTCGAAGCCAACGGCGAAGAACACCACCTCGCGGTCCGGCGCGCGGCGCGCGATCTGCAGCGCGTCGAGCGGCGAATAGACAATGCGGACGTCGGCGCCGCGCGATTTGGCGGCAAGCAGATCGCCGCCGCTTCCCGGCACGCGCAGCATGTCGCCGAACGAGCAGAGGATCGCGCCCGGCCGGTCGGCGATCGCGATCGCCTTGTCGACATAATCGACCGGGGTCACGCAGACCGGGCAGCCGGGCCCATGGATCAGCGTGATCTCGGGCGGCAGCAGCTGGTCTATGCCGTAGCGGACGATCGTGTGCGTCTGGCCGCCGCATACTTCCATGATCTTCCATGGCCGGGTGGTGATGCGGGCGATCGCCTCGGCGAAACGCCGCGCGGCGACGGGATCGCGATATTCCTCGCGGAACTTCATGACGGCCGTCGGTCGCTCATTGCGAGCTCGGCCTCGATCTCGCCAATCGCCGCGAGGTGCTCGAAGACGCGATTGGCCTCGGCCTCGTCGATCACCGTGATGGCGAAGCCGACGTGGACGAGCACATAGTCGCCAAGGCCAGCCTCCGGCGTGAAGGCGAGGTTGATCTCCTTGACGATTCCGCCGAAATCCACCCGCGCCGTGCGCATCAGCGGATCATCGCCGGCAATGGTGAGAACCTTGCCCGGAATAGCTAGGCACATGACGCCTCTCCTTTCTCGACCATCCGCGCCGCCCAGACCGCCTGGCCGAGGGCGAGCCCGCCGTCGTTCGGCGGCGCGCGTTCATGCCAATAGGGGGTCACGCCAGCGGCGCGCAGCGTTTCGATTGCCATTTCGGTCAGACGCGCGTTCTGGAAGCAGCCGCCGGTGAGCGCGACCTTCGGCTCGCCGACGCGCGCGGCCACCTCGCCGATCGCGGCGGCGAGGCCGGCATGGAAACGCGCGGAGATGGCGGCGGTCGGCGCGCCGCCGCGGATATCGGCAAGGATGGCGCGCAGCGCGGGCTCCCAGTCGACGACGATCGCGTCGTCGGGCGTCGCGCCGTCGCGCAGCACGAAGACATAGGCCCCGCCTGCGCAATGACCGCGAGGGATTTGTGCCCCTATCCCGGAAACGGCGGGACCGGCGTCCTCGATCGCCCATTCCAGTTCCGCCGCGGCCTGGCCCTCATAGCTCGCCGATTGCCGGAGCCCGGTCACCGCCGCGATAGCGTCGAACAAGCGCCCGGCGCTGGTCGTGACCGGCGCGTTCAATCCGCGATCGATCATCGCCGCGAGAATTTGGCGCTCGGGCGACGAGAAGGCGGCGATCGGCGGCAGGTCCGTCATGGTCAAAGCGCGAACGCCGCTCGGCGCGGCTGGCGCATCGCCGCCTCGCCGCCCGGTAGCTTGAACGGCCTGAGGTGGGCGACGCGACGCCAGCGGGCGTCGGTGACCAGAATGAACTCTCCGCCCCACACCGTCCCGTCGGTCCCGTAGCCGGCGCCGTCGAATGCGACGCCAAGCGCCGGCGGCGCAAGGTCGTGCTCGGCCAGGCAGGCCATGACGTGCGCGAGATGGTGCTGCACTTCGATCATCGGCAGACCCATGCTCTCGGCCACCCGGCTCGAATGGTAATCCGGGTGGAGATCGTAAGCGACGAGGCGCGGCGGCGTCCGGTAGAGGCGCGCGATGTCTTGCGCGGCGCGACCGTACGCCTGTCGCGCCTCGGCGGTTTCGAGGTCGCCAAGATGCTGGCTGAGCACGATCCCCGAATCGATCGACAGCGCGATCGTTGTCTTGAGATGGCCGCCGAGCGCGAGAATTCCCGGCGGCGTATCGCCGGCGACGACCGGCAACGGCGCGTAACCGCGCGCCCTGCGCAAGATCTGCGGCCGGCCGGCGACGATGCGCGCGATCGAATCGTCGAGCGGACGCAGGATCGGTCGATCGTGGACGAGAAAGCGGTCGGCGACGCCGGCCAAACGAGATGGCGCCTCCTTCTCGTCGATGACGATCGGCTCGTCGGAGAGATTGCCGCTGGTGGCGACGACCGGACAACCAAGCTCGGACAGCAGGAGGTGATGGAGCGGCGTGCTGGGCAGCATCGCGCCGATGAAAGGATTGCGCGGCGCAACCGCCGTCGCCAAATCGTCGCTCCGCCTTCTCAGCAGGACGATCGGCCGTTGCGGGCCCGCGAGCAGCGCCGCCTCGCAGCGGCTGACGGCGCAGGCCTCCCCGACCGCCGTCAGTGATGGGAACATCACCGCGAACGGCTTCTCGTCGCGATGCTTGCGCGCCCTGAGGCGTTGCACCGCCGCCTCGTTGCGCGCGTCGACCATCAGATGGAAACCGCCGAGGCCCTTGACTGCGACGATCTCGCCGCCGCGCAGCGCCCCGGCGGCCTCGAGCAGCGCGGCGTCGCTTTCCGCCAGCGGATCGCCCTGGCGATTCCACAGGGCGAGCCGCGGCCCGCAAGCCGAGCAGGCGTTCGGCTCGGCGTGGAAGCGCCGGTCGCCGGGGTCGCAATATTCCGCCTCGCAAGCAGCGCACATCGGGAAGGCGCGCATAGTGGTCCGCGCCCGGTCGTAGGGCAGGTCGGCGATGATCGAAAAGCGCGGCCCGCAATTCGTGCAATTGCCGAAAGGATAGCGATAGCGGCGATCGCCAGGATCGAAAATCTCGGCGAGACAGTCTTCGCACGGGGCAAGGTCGGGCAGAATCGCTGCATTCGCCGCTCCGGCAAGCACACTCTGGCGAATCTCGAACATCGCCTCGCCGAGCGGCGGCAGCGCGTCGCTGGTGAGACCGGCGACGCGCGCGTTGGGCGGCGGCGCGCGCTCGATCCTCGCGATCAGCGAACCGATCGCCTCCGGCGAGCCTTCGACCTCGATCAACACACCCGCCGGCGTGTTGACGACGTAGCCGCCAAGGCCGAGCGCCCGCGCCTCGCGATAGACGAACGGTCGGAAGCCGACCCCCTGCACCGCGCCGCGCACACGGAGCCGCACGCGCTCGCGGGGCGCTGGCGCCTTCGGCGACGAGGCGGCGATGGCCATCAGCGTTCGGTCTCGACTTCGATCCCTTTCAGGAGGACGTCCGCAGCGGCGGAATCGTGGATGTCGTCGGAGGCGGCGATGTCGAGCCGCGCGCCCTCGGCGACAGACCCCGCCGACGCCCGGCTGAAATGCTCGCGGAAATGCTCCGGCGACATATGGCTGAGCGCGCCGAGCCAGATCGACACGGCGACGACGCGTTCGGCCTTTTCCACCTCCGCCGCGCGCGCGATGCGCCGCATCAGATCATTGATCAGCCCGTGCTCGTGCATGGTCAGCCCGCCTTCTCGCAAACCGCGTCCAGGATGCGCGCAACCACGGTCCCGACCGCCGCCTCCACGTCGGGCGAAAGCGGATCGCCGAGCGCGAAAGATCGTCCCTCGATCGCATAGACGACGCAGCGCCGTGGCAATTGGCCGAGCGCGCGCGCAAGCTCGATCGCCTCGGCGAGGCCGAAGCCGTGGGTCGACATGCCGAAGCGCGCCGCCGGCAGCGGCGCTTCATGCGCCTCGAAGCGTTCGACCGTTCCCGGCGCGGCGCCGGATATTGCCGCGTCGACCAGGATCACCTCGTCCGCTTCGCCGAGTCGCGCGAGCAGGGCGGTCGCTTCGCCGCCGCATTCGATCACCCGCATATCCCTGGGGACGCGCGCCTTCAGCCTCGCCGCGACGGCGCGGCCCGCCGCGTCGTCGCCACGGTCGGGATTGCCGAGGCCGATGATCAGCGTGCCGCCGCGCCTGTCCGTCATCGCCGTTTCTCAGCCCCGATCGACGCGCAGGTCAAGGAAATGCGTCGCGCAGGAAATGCATGGGTCGTAGTTCCTCACCGTCTGCTCGCAGCGATGCTTCAGCGCCTCGTCGGGGAGGTCGATCCAGTCGTTGATGAACACCGTCAGGTCCTCCTCGATCGTCGCCTGGTTCTGCGAGGTCGGCGGCACGATCTGCGCCTCGAGGATCGCGCCGTCGTCGTCGAGGCGATAGCGGTGATAGAGCATGCCGCGCGGCGCCTCGGTCGCCGCGAAGCCGATGCCGGCTTTGGGTTCGGCCGGCTCGAAGGGGCGGTCCGGCTCCTCGTAGTCGGCGATGATGCGCAGCGCCTCGTCGCAGGCATAGAGCGTCTCGACCGCCCGCACCACGATGCTCCGGTAGGGATTGACGCAGGGCGAGGCGATCCCCGCCTCCTCGGCGGCGTCGCGGGCGAGCGGCGTAAGCTGCCGGAAGTTCAGGGCGAACCGCGCAAGCGGCCCGACCAGATAGGCGCCGCCTTCGCGCGTGCGCGACTGCAGCGCGTTGGAATGGGCGACGTGGCTCTCCTCGAAATGCCCGTCATATTCGGACGCGCCGATGTTCAATCCCCTGTTCGAGACGATGCGCCCCTCATTCAAAGCGTATTCGTCAGGGTGGCTCAGCGCAACCAGTTCGTAGTCGCGGCGACAGTCGGGGAAATCGAATCCGGCGACCCAGCGGACCGTCTCCAGCGCCTGGTCGCGGGCCCGCTTCAAAGACTCGCTAAACGCCGCGAGCTCGCGCTTCAGCGGCGCTTTGTAAAAGCCGCCGACGCGCACGTTTATCGGATGGATTTCACGGCCGCCGATGAGGCTCATCAACGCGTTGCCCGTTTTCTTCAGGTCCAGGCCTCGCTTGACGATGTCGCCGTGGTCGCGTGCCATTTCGATGGCGCCGGGATAGCCGAGGAAATCGGGGGCGTGCAGCATGTAGACGTGGAGCGTATGGCTCTCGATCCATTCGCCGCAATACAGCAGGCGCCGCAAGTCCCTGATTGGTTTCGTTATCTTGACGCCGAGGGCGTCCTCCATCGCGTGAACGGCGCTCATCTGATAGGCGACCGGACAGATGCCGCAAATCCGCGCGGTGATGTCCGGCGCCTCGCTGAAGGCGCGCCCGCGCAGGAAGGCTTCGAAAAAGCGCGGCGGCTCGAAAATCCTGAGTTCGGCATGGGTCACGCGGCCGTCCCGGATGGTGACCGACAGCGCGCCTTCGCCTTCGACGCGCGCGAGATAGTCGACCTTGATGGTCTTACGCGCCATGGCGTTCGGCCTCGTCGCTGAACGGCTTCGCGGCGGCGTTGAACGTCCGATAGACGTGGCGCAACGCCCGTTCGTCCATGCCGAGCGCGGCGAGCTGGGCGCTGAGGCTTTTGGCGTTCGGGCTCTCCATCGGCCCGAAGCAGCCGTAACAGCCGCGGTTGTAAGTCGGACACAACGCACCACAGCCGGCATGCGTCACCGGCCCCAGACAGGGCGCGCCATGGGCGACCATGACGCAGACATTGCCCTTCAGTTTGCACTCGATGCAGGTGCTGTGAGCCGGCGTCACCGGCTGCCGGCCGGCGAGGAAAGCGGAAAGCACCTCGACGAGCTGGCGCTTGTCGATCGGGCAGCCGCGGAGCTCGAAATCGACTGGCACATGCGCGGCGATCGGCGTCGAGGTGGCGAGCGTCGAAATATAGTCCGGGCGCGCATAGACGATCGCCGTGAAGGCCGCGACGTCCGCGAAGTTGCGCAGCGCCTGGACGCCGCCGGCGGTCGCGCAAGCGCCGATCGTGATCAGCGCCTTCGACTGCTTGCGCACCGCCTTGATCCGCTCGGCGTCGTGCGCCGTAGTGATCGAGCCCTCCACCAGAGAGACGTCGTAGGGCCCTTTGACGAAGCTTCGGGTCGCCTCCGGAAAATAGGCGATCTCGACCGCGCCGGCGACCGCGAGCAACTCATCCTCGCAATCGAGGAGGGTGAGCTGGCAGCCGTCGCAGGAAGAGAATTTCCAGACGGCGAGCTTGGGTTTCCGCGCGGCGGCCATGTCATATCTCCGAGCGCGCGAGCCGGTCGCGAAGATGGCGGAAGCTCATCACCGGCCCGTCCTTGCAAATGAAGTCTCCGCCGAATTGGCAATGGCCGCAATGGCCGATCGCGCATTTCATGTTGCGCTCCATCGACAGGTGGATGGCCTCGTCGGCAACCCCGGCGCACTCCAGCTCGACCGCGGCGAAGCGCATCATGATCTCCGGCCCGCAAACCATGGCGACCGTGTGACGCGGATCGAAGGCGGCGCGGCCGATCAGCTTCGTGACCACGCCGACATTGCCGCGCCAGTCCGGCGTCGCATGGTCGACGGTGACCTCGACCTCGATGTCGAGGCGCCGCCGCCAGCGTTCGAGTTCGGCGCGAAAGAGGATGTCGCGGGGGCTGCGCGCCCCGCAGAGCAGAATGATCCGGCCATAGCTCTCGCGCGCCGCGAAGAGGTGGTGGAGCGCCGGCCTGAGCGGCGCCAGTCCGAGCCCGCCGGCGATCACGACGATGTCCGATCCGACTGCCGCCTCGACCGGCCAGCCGGCGCCGAACGGCCCGCGCAGCCCGACGAAATCGCCGGGCTTCAGCCGGGTCAGCGCGCCGGAGACCTTGCCGACGGCGCGAATGGTGTGGATGAGCGTTTCCGGCTCAGCGGGGTCGCCGCTGATCGAGATCGCCGCTTCGCCCACGCCGAAAGCGTAGAGCATGTTGAACTGGCCAGCCGCGAAGGGAAATCCGGCAGGGCCCGGCTCGATGTCGAGCGTCCAGATGTCGCTGAGTTCGCGCCGCACGCGCGTCACGCGCGCGGCGGTCGGCGCCATCGGATCGGCGGCGGGCGCCGCGGCGGGCTCAGGCGGGCGCGCCATAGACATCGAGCAGTTGCAGCCGCATGGCCTGGAGCCGTTCGACCAGCAGCGGCACGAAGCGCATCATCATTTCGTAGCCGACATTGTGATCGGCGTCGCATTTTTGGCGCAGACACTTGGCGTCCATGGCGATGGCGCGGACGAGTTCGAGAGCGCGCGCGTCGTGGTTCCAACGATAGGGCGGGATGAGCCAGGACACGCCGACGATCTCGCCCGGGCCGATCGTCTCGATCGTGATCGCGGCGCGGCCCGGCGCCACCACAGCGAGCGCCACGCGGCCATGGCGTAGGAGGTAGAACTCGTCCGCCGGCTCGTCAGCGTGGCAGAGATATTCGCCGGCGTTGAAGCGCACATTGCGGGCGCAGCCGGCGATCAGCTTGATGGTGTCGTCGTCGAGACCGGCGAAAAAGCGGTGTTCGCGGACGATCGCTTCCATTCCTTCGATCATGACTTGACCTTTTGTGCAGGTTTCTTGCGAATGGCCCGCGCCTCCTCGGTGATGTCGATGCCGACCGGGCACCAGGTGACGCAGCGTCCGCATCCGACGCAGCCGGACGTGTCGAACTGGTCGAACCAGCTTGCGAGCTTGTGGGTCATCCATTGGCGGTAGCGCGATTTCGGCGAGGCCCGTACGCTGCCGCCATGAATGTACGAGAAATCCATCGTGAAGCAGGAATCCCAGCGCCGCGACCGGCTCGCTTCCTGCCCGGATAGGTCGCTGGCGTCTTCGACCGACGTGCAGAAGCAGGTCGGGCACACCATCGTGCAATTGCCGCAGGTGAGGCATCGATCGGCCACGTCGTCCCAGCGCGGATGGTCGAGATTGTTCATCAAGAGGTCTCGGATGCCCTCTGTCTCCATCGACCGGCCCATTGTCGCCGCCGTCCGCGCGACGACCGCCGCCGCCCACTCGATTTCCGCCGGCTGCGCGGCGCGACCCGACAGGCCGGAAAGAAGCTCCGCGCCGGTCGCCGAGCCCGCTTCGGCGACATAGATCGGCTCGCCGGCGTCGGCGAGTTCGGTCAATGCGATGTCGAAGCCCGACTTGGCGCAAGGGCCCGTTCCCATCGAGACGCAGAAGCAGGTCCCGCCGGCCTTGCCGCAATTGACCGCGAGGATGAAGGCGCCGGCGCGGCGGACCTGATAGTGCGGGTCGACATGCGGCCCCTCCAGGAAGACCCGGTCCTGGATGGCGATCGCCTGGATCTCGCAGGCGCGGACGCCGATGAACGCGAAGGGCGGGATCGCTTCCGGCTCGCGATCGACCGTGAAGCCGTTTTCGCCGCGCTTGGCGCTCCACAGTTGCAGGCGGGGCGGGTGCAGGTATTTCTTCCAGGAATGCGGGCCGACGGCGTAGCCGAACAGCGCGTCGTCGTCGCGCCGCTCCAGCCGGTAGCGTCCGCCGTCCTGCTCGTCCGTCCAACCGGCCGGGAGATCCCCGACGCCGCCGATG
>JBEKSH010000133.1:0-6836 GCA_049517235.1 Roseiarcus sp.
GAAATTGGCTTCGAGCAGAAGCGCTTCGGCCTCCGACTCGGTCGATACGAAAACCATCGACACGGTCTGTGCGATCATTCGCGCGATGCGGATCGTCTGCCGTTCGGGCCGCGTGTAGCTGGCGACGCGCTTCTTGATGCTGCGCGCCTTTCCGACATAGAGGACTTCGCCGTCGGCGCCGAACATGCGGTAGACGCCGGGGCCGTTCGGCGCGTGCTTCCAGAACGACTTGATCACCGCCGCGCCGCGGGCGAGCGAGGCGGGTCGGGCGTCGTCCTGCGCGAGGTCGAGTTCGACGCCGGCGAAGGCCTCGTCCTCGTCATCCTCCGCGCCGTCGAAAGGCGGCGCCTCAAGGTCTGGCGGATTCCTGGAAGAGCTGTTCATGATACGCGCCATGTATGCATTGAATCGCGCCACGGGAAGCGCAGTCAGCGACCGACGAATTCCCGGTTGCGCTTCTCGAGCTCCCGCCCATATTCGCGCAAGGCGTGGGCTTCCGACAATTTCCCGACAATTCGGCGCGATTGCGCGTCGGCGAGGACGGGCAGCACGTCGGCCTCGCTCTTTTCGAACAGGTCGAGGGCGGCGCGGATCGTCGATTGGGGCAACAGGAAATCGCCGCGCCAGTGGGCCAGCGAGTCGATGCGCCCCGAACTTGCTTGGGTCGTGGCGTGCAGATCGCTGACCAGCGCGGTCCCGGCATAGGCGCCGTCGGCATCGGTGAGGAACAATTCCTTGACCGTTCCGATCGGGAACAGGACGCGGGCGGCGGCGATGGTTCGATCCGCCGCGACCGCCTGAAAGTCCTTGCGCATCAGCCGGCCCGCTTTGAGATCGCGCACCCAGCCGACGTCCTGAGGACCGCGGATCGCCTCGCCGCGCAAATGGAAGCGCCAGGTGGCGAAGGAATATCCGAAGGTCTCGCGCACGATCAGGCTGCAAAGCGCGCTCGCCAGCAAGGCGGCGACCATGATGCGGAAATCGCTGGTCGCTTCAAGCGCCAGAAAGGTCATCGCGAGCGGCGCGCCGATGACGCCGGCGCCGACGGCGGCCATGCCAAGGATCGACAGCATCGCGGGATCGGCGGCGAGCAAGGGCGAAAGCGCCTCGAGGCTTTCCCCATACAGGCGGCCCAGCGTCGCCCCGATCAGCAGCGAAGCGAAAAACAGGCCGCCCCGAAACCCGGCGCCGAGCGAGATCGCCGATGCAAGCCCTTTGAGCGCGAGAATGAGCGTGAGTTGCGCGAGGGCCGGGTGGCCCGTCAGGACCATGCCGCGCTCGCCGTGACCGGCGCCCAGCGCCTCCGGACCAATCAGCGCGAGGCCGCCGATCAGCAACCCGCCGCCGATCGGCCGCAGGCCTTTTGGAAAAGGCAGGGCCGCGAGGCCGCGTTCGACGACCGCCACGCCTTGCATCAGCACGACGCTCGCCGCCGCGGCGACGATCGCGACGACGATCGCATGAGCCGCCAGCGCGGGGGTCGCCGCGGCGACCAGGGGTCCGGCAAGGATCGGTTCGTGAGCAAGCAGCCGGTCGAAGACCGCGCTCGCCAGCACGGCGCTCGTCGCGACCGGCATTAGCGACGACAAGGTATAGGCGCCAAGGATCGCTTCGAAAGCGTAGAAGGCGCCGACGAACGGCGAGTCGAAAGCCGCCGCGATGGCGCCGGCCGCGCCGCAAGCCACGAACAACCGCATGTCGACGCGGCGCGCGCCAAGGCCGCGGCCGAGCAGCGAGCCGATCATCCCGCATAGTTGCGTATAGGCGGCCTCCAACCCGACCGATGCGCCAAAACTGTTGGAAATCAACGTCTGCGCGCTGATGTAGAGGCTTCCGCCGGCCGACAGCCGGCCGCCCTGCAGCGCGTTGGCCTCAATCGCGTCGGCGAGGCGGCCGCGGAACCGGTCCTTCGCCCAGAGCCCCAGCACCACCAGCGCCGCGCCGCCCAGCGCCGGGATGACGATCACGCGCCAGACGTCATGGACCGGCGTCGCGCTGAGTGAGGCGCCTTGCGGGATCTGGAAAAAAATCTCATGCATCTTCTGCGACGCGGCGCTCATCGCGGCGACCAGCAGGCCGCTTAACGCCCCGATGATCGCGGCGATGACCAGCAGGCCGCTTTCGCGTCCTCGCACGAAGGCGCGCATCCACAGCGGGAAGGACCGATCCCATTGCCGCGCGCGCGGTTGCGGCTCCGCCATCGCCGGCCCTGAGGAACGCTGCTGAGCGGGGCGCCAGAAGCGCGGAAAAATCGCCTTACTGTCGGGAATTTTGGCTCTCTCCTTGGGGCCTGGCGGTTTTGACGGTCGGCGTTGGCTGTGCGACAGGATGACCCGGCGATCCGCTCGTCTTCTCGTTTAACAAAGAGACATCGTGTCCGTCCATTTTTCCGCGGCCGAAATGTCGGCGCGCCAACAGCGTCTTCAGGCGGCGATGGTGGCCCAGGGGCTCGACGGCATGCTGCTGTTCGCGCAGGAGAGCCTGTATTGGCTGACGGGCTACGACTCGTTCGGCTTTTGCTTCTTTCAATGCCTTTATGTGGCCGCTGACGGCCGCACGGCCTTGCTCACCCGCTCGGCCGATTTGCGTCAGGCGCAACGCACGTCCAATATTTCCGACATCCGTATCTGGCGGGACGCGGAGGGCGCTAATCCCGCGCAAGATCTGGCGGCGATGCTCGGCGATCTTGGCGCGCGCGGGCGCCTCGGCGTCGAGAACGACAGTTACGGCCTCACCCATTTCAACGGCCGCCGGCTGGAGACGGCGTTGGACGGCCTTGCGACGCTGATCGACGCCTCCCGTCTCGTCGCGCATCTGCGCGTGACGAAATCGGCCGAGGAGATCGCCTTCGTGCGCGAAGCGGCGCGGCTTTCCGATCTTGCCGACCGCGCGGCGATTGGGCGCACCGTGGCGGAGGCGGACGAGGGCGCGATTCTTGCCGCGATGCATGGCGAGATTTTCGCGGGCGGCGGCGACTATTCAGGCAACGAATTCATCATCGGCTCGGGCGCCGACGCGTTGCTGTGCCGATACAAGAGCGGGCGGCGCAAGCTCGACGCCGACGACCAGCTCACGCTCGAATTCGCCGGCGTCTATCGGCATTACCACGCGGCGATCATGCGCACGCTTGTCGTCGGGCGTCCGAAGGCGCAGCATCGATCCTATCATGCGACAGCCCGCGCCGCACTGTTCGCCTGCGAGGCGGCGCTGCGCCCGGGCCGCACGGCCGGCGACGTTTTCGCTGCGCACGCGGGCATCCTCGACGCGCACGGTCTTTCGCGCCACCGGCTCAACGCCTGCGGCTATGCGCTTGGCGCGAAGTTCACGCCGTCCTGGATGGATGCGCCGATGTTTTATGAGGGCAACGATTTCCTGATCGCCCAATCGCAGGTGTTTTTCCTGCACATGATTCTGATGGACAGCGACAGCCAAACCGCGATGTGTCTCGGGCGGACCTATCTGATCGGCGCCGAGTCGGCCGAGCCGATCAATGCGCCCGATCTGGACCTCGTCGTGAAATAGGGATAGCTGTTTGGCCGAAATGGTGAGGCGTAGGGTCTTGTGTTGACGCATTGTCTTCATGCGAAACGGCGTCGGCCGCCCGATGGGAGACTCCGGCGGCGGACGAGCCGGCGGAACTATCGGTTGGGTCCTCTGGGCGGCGGCGCTGGCGCGGTTCTTGCTACGTGGGCCGTTTCGGCGCTGGCCTTTCCGCTTTCCGGATGCGTCGAAATGGCCGCCGACATGGCGCCGAAGTCCGAAGCGCATGCGTCGTTCGTGCGCCGCACCGACGTCAGTCTAGCCGGCGCCAGCGTCGCTTTCGTCTCGGTCGAGGGGCCGCCCGCGGCGATTTCGGCGAATTTCGCGAAAATCATGACGCGCGAGGCGATGGCGCGCGACATCGTTATCGCCGACGAGAAAAAGGCGCGCTACCTCGTGCGCGGCTATCTTTCCAGCTATGCGACGACCGACGGCGCGGCGGTTGAATATGTCTGGGACGTATTCAACAAGGACAAGCAGCGCATGCAGCGGGTCAACGACGTCCTCGAAGTCAAGGGCGAGGGCGCCGATCCCTGGCGCATCGTGGGCGAGGCCGCTTTGGCGAGCGTCGCGGCGAAGAGCGCCGACGACCTCGCCGCCTACCTGTCCAACACGCCCGAGGCGGTCGCCGCCGCGCCGGCGCCGATCGCTCCCGCCCAACCGGTCGCGGCTTCGGAAAGCAAGCCTTTGAGCTACGCCCCCGTCAATTGAACCCGCTGCGTCCGTCCGCTGGCGCCCAACAATCAGGCGGTCGCGGCGCGGCGGCGCGGCTGTGGACAGTCGGGCGCTCTCCTGGCCTCGTCATCGTCCCGACATATTGTTCGCGGCGGACGCGGCTGCTATGACGCGCGCGGCCTCGATAGCGGACTTGTCGCGGCTAGGCGCTTATCAAGGTCCCGACAAGACGGCGACCATGGGCTGGGGATCTCTCGAATGATCGGCGCGATGAAAATAGTGGCGGGCAATTCAAACGGGCCGATCGCCGAAGCGATCGCCGCCTATCTTGGCGAGCCGCTCACCAAGTGCCATGTGCGCCGGTTCGCCGACCTTGAGATATTTGTCGAAATTCTGGAAAACGTGCGCGGCCGCGACGCTTTCATCATCCAGTCGACGTCCTATCCGACCAACGACAATTTGATGGAGCTGCTGATCATGATCGACGCGCTGCGGCGCGCGTCGGCCCAGCGCATCACCGCCGTCATTCCCTATTTCGGCTACGCGCGCCAAGATCGCAAGATGGGTCCGCGCTCGCCGATCTCGGCCAAACTCGTCGCCAATCTGATCACGCGCGCCGGCGCCGACCGCGTCCTGACCGTCGACCTCCACGCTGGGCAGATCCAGGGCTTCTTCGACATTCCGACCGACAATCTTTTCTCCGCGCCGGTGATGGTGCGCGACATCAAGGCCCACGACGCCATCGAGGACGTCACAGTCGTCTCGCCTGATGTCGGCGGCGTCGTGCGCGCGCGCGCGCTCGCGAAACGTCTGGACGCGCCGCTCGCCATCGTCGACAAGAGGCGCGAGCGCGTCGGCGAGTCCGAGGTGATGAACATCATCGGCGACGTAGCCGGGCGCCATTGCATTCTTCTCGACGATATCGTCGATTCCGGCGGCACGCTGTGCAACGCCGCCGACGCGCTGCTCGACAAGGGCGCGCTGAGCGTGTCGGCCTATATCACGCATGGCGTCCTGTCGGGCGGCGCCGTCGCCCGCATCGCCGCCTCCAAGCTCAAAGAGCTCGTGCTCACCGATACGATCGCGTCGACCGAGGCGGTGCGGGTGGCCAGGAACATCCGCGTCATTTCCATCGCGCCGCTGATCGGCGAAGCGATCGCCCGCATCGCCAAGGAGGAGAGCGTCTCGGTTCTTTTCGATTGAGGGTGTTTTGCTTGGCCAGGCATGCCGCCGGCGGCGCCAGCGCGCCCAGAAATTCGCTTGACTTCGCCCAACAGCCAAGCGAGCTTTGACCAATTGGTCAAGCAGCTGGCCAAACTGGTCCGCCGCGCGGCGTCGTTTGGGGTTTCGTGAAAAGCGCGGGCGTTCAACGCCAATATTGGGGGATGTAATGATCAATCGGCAATCAGGCTATTTGCGATCGGCCGCCAGCGCGGCGTTCGGCGTCGCGCTGCTAGCTTCCAGCGCCGTGTTCGCCGCAGACGTCAAGCCGGCCATCATTTACGACCTTGGCGGCAAGTTTGACAAGTCCTTCAACGAAGGCATCTACAACGGTGGTCTGAAATTCAAGAAGGACACCGGAATCGACTTTCGCGACCTCGAAATCCAGAACGACGCGCAGCGCGAACAGTCGCTACGCAAATTCGCCAAGGACGGTTTCAGCCCGATCGTAACCGCTGGTTTCGCCTGGGCGACGGCGCTCGGCACGGTCGCCGGCGAATTCCCGGACACCAAATTCGGCATCATCGATGCGGTGGTCGACAAGCCGAACGTCCAATCGATGCTGTTCAAGGCGCACGAGGGGTCGTTTCTGGTCGGCGTCATCGCCGCCGAAGCGTCCAAGACCGGCAAAGTCGGCTTTGTCGGCGGCATGGACATTCCGCTTATTTCGCAGTTCGGATGCGGATACGCCCAGGGCGTGAAATATGTGAACGCCAAGGATGAAGTGTTCGCCAATATGACGGGCACGACGCCGGCCGCCTGGAACGATCCTGTGAAGGGCGGCGAACTCGCCAAGTCGCAGATCGGCCGTGGCGCCGACATCGTTTACGCGGCGGCGGGCGCAACCGGCCAGGGTGTGCTCAAAGCCGCCGCCGACGCCGGAAAGCTCAGTATCGGCGTGGATTCAAACCAGAACGGCCTGTTTCCGGGCAAAGTATTGACCTCGATGCTCAAGCGCGTCGACGTCGCCGTTTACAACTCCTTCGTGGCGGCCAAGGACGGCACCTGGAAGGGCGGCGTCAGCGTATTCGGAATCAAGGAAGGCGGCGTCGGCTGGGCTCTGGACGACAACAACAAGGCGTTGATCACGCCTGAGATCAAGGCGGCGGTCGACGCAGCCTCCGCCGATATCGTTTCGGGCAAGATCCAGGTGCATGACTACATGAGCGACAACAAGTGCCCCGTCTGAGCCTGCGGGCCTAGACAAACGCGCCCCTTTCGGTCGGGCCGTCGCCAAGGGGGCGCGTCGAACACACCAGGGGGTAAGTCCCTGATCCTCGATCCAACAGAGCCTTGGGGCGCGTGTGACAGACGAGGCCGGCAACCAGGCGCCCGCCATCGAACTCATCGGCATCGACAAGCGCTTCGGCTTGGTTCACGCCAACCGCAACGTGAACCTT
>JBEKSH010000134.1:0-6820 GCA_049517235.1 Roseiarcus sp.
CGCTGCGGCGCGCCGCAGCGACTCGCATTGAGGGCGTCGATAGCGAGCGAGCCGGCCGTTATCTCGCGGCGATGCAACAACACCTGGGTCTGGCGGGCGGCCATCATCTGGCCGTCGTGAACGCCCTACCGCAACATGCCGGCCTCGGGTCGGGAACCCAACTCGCGCTCGCGGTCGCTGCGGCGCTGCGGCGTCTTTATGGCTTGGCGCTCGACGCGCCCGGCGACGCTCTTCAACTCGATCGCGGAGCTCGATCGGGAGTTGGCGTCGGCCTTTTTGAGGCCGGCGGGCTCGTCGTCGACGCCGGGCGTGGACCGAACACCGCAATGCCGCCAATCATCAGCCGAATGGATTTCCCTCCGGAGTGGCGGATCATTATCGTCCTCGATCCGACGCACCAGGGCCTCTTCGGCGAATCGGAACGCGCGGCATTCAAGGCGCTTGGGCCGATGGCGGCGAGCGACGCCGCGCACGCTTGCCGTCTCCTTTTGATGCAGGCGCTCCCGGCTTTGGCCGAGCGCGACATAATGCGCTTTGTCGCCGCGATCGGTCAGATGCAAGAAACTCTGGGTGACTATTTCGCGCCTGCGCAGGCCGGCCATCGCTTTACGAGTTGCAAGGTCGCGGCGGTTCTCAACTTGCTGGCGAACGAAGGCGCGCATGGCGTTGGCCAGAGTTCCTGGGGACCGACGGGGTTCGCTTTCGCGGAGGGAGCCGAAGAGGCGGAGCGGCTGGCGGATTTGGCGCGCCGCCGCCCGGAGTCGAGCGCACTCGACATCCGCGTCGTTTCGGGGCTCAATCGAGGCGCGGAGGCCACGACAATCGCCGCCTCGCGGGTGCAGACAATTTGATAGATGACGCCCATCGCCAGGGGGGACCGTGACCGACAAAAACATTTTGCATATGCTGACGCCGCTCAAACAAATGAGCCCATTCGACGTGAACATGGCGCTGGACGCCGGTTACGACGCGGTCGCGTCCTATACGTCCGTCGGGCTCGATGAAGTCGCTGGGCTCGTTCAGGATGCGATTTTCTCGCGACCGCCGAAACTCGGGGCGCGCACCGGCATTTTCATCGGCGGCAAGGACGCGATCCTCGCGCTTGATATGCTTGAGGCGGCCAGAAAGGCCCAGGTGCCGCCTTTCGAGGTCTCTCTTTTCGCCGATCCGGCCGGCTCCTTCACGACGGCTGCCGCGATGGTGGCGGGCGTCGAAAAAGTGCTGACGACGAAATTTGGCCGGGGCCTCAAAGGGCTCCGAATTGCGGTGTTTGGCGCGACTGGCGTGGTCGGCTTTTCGTCGGCGGTCATAGCAGCCCTGGAAGGCGCTGAAGTCACGCTTGTGGGGCACGACGGTCTGCGGCGCGTGGATGCGAGGGCCGCGGAAATCAAGGCGCGCTTCGGGGTGGATGTGCATACCGCGGATGGCAGCGGCGAGGACAAGAATTCTGCGATCGCCAGGAGCGCGCAGGCCATATTCTGCGCCGGCAGGGCCGGCGTTCGAATCCTGACAGGCGCTCAGATTGCGGCGGCCAAGGATCTTCTGGTCGCCACCGACGTCAATGCCGTGCCGCCTTCGGGAATCGAAGGGCTCGACCTTTTCGCCAGCGGCATGGAGATCGGGTCTAGCCACGCCCTCGGCATTGGCCCGCTTGCGATCGGCAACGTCAAATACAAAACGGAATCCGGGCTGTTTCGACGCATGATCGCAGCAGACAGGCCGGTGCGCTTCGATTTCCGGGAAGCGTTCGTGCTCGCCCGTGAACTCAATGTCTGAGGCGCCCGAAGTCCTGATCGCCGCGGCTTCGGGTCGCGCACTCGCGGCGTCGGCGCGTCGCGCCGGCTACGCGCCGCTCGTCGTCGATTTCTTTGCCGACGACGACACGCGCGCCGTCGCGAAGGCGTGCGTGCGCCTTGAAGGCGGCGCCCAGCGCGGATTTCAGGCCGACGCTTTGCTGGCGGCCTGCGAACAGATCGCGGGGTCGGCGCAACTCGCCGGGTTCGTCTACGGCTCCGGGTTCGAAGATCGTCCTGCCATTCTTGACGCGGTTGAGCGGCGCTGGCGGCTTCTGGGCAACCGGGCCGAGGTCGTTTTGCGCCTCAAGGACCCGCTGGCCTTCGCGGCGCTTTGTCGCGATTGCGCGGCGCCGCATCCGCAAACGTCGCTCGAACGACCTGATGATTTGCCTCGTTGGCTCGCTCGCCAGCGCGGAGGCTCCGGCGGCGGCCACATCAGGGCGGCGCACGACGATCCGGCCGCCGACGCGCAGACGTATTATCAGAAACGTGTTGCGGGTCGGCCGGTGTCGGCGCTCATCCTCGCCGACGGCGCCCGCTGTTCCATCGTCGGATTTAGCGATCAATGGGCGTCGCCGACTCTTGGTCGGCCCTTCCGCTACGGAGGCGCCGTGCGCCCGGCCGCGTTGGCGCCGACGATGGCGCAATCACTGACTTCCGCCGTGCGGCGGCTCGTGTCGCGGGCGCCTCTGGTCGGCCTGAACAGCATGGATTTTGTTGTGTCGGACGACCAGTTTTGGTTGCTCGAGGTCAACCCGCGACCTGGCGCGACGCTCGATATTTTTGAGTCGGAAAATACTCTGGACGACGCGCTCTTCGCGCAACATGTCGCAGCTTGCAACGGAGAGCTCTTGCCGCCATTGCGCGAGGGCGGCGCGCGCGCGGCGGCGATCGTCCGCGCCGATTGCGACGTAATCTCATCGCCGCGGATGGAATGGCCAATTTGGGCTAAGGACCGTCAACCCGCCGGCAGCTTCGTCGGCAAAGGCGAACCGTTCTGCACAGTTCTCGCGGAGGGCGCCAACGCCGCCGAAGCCATGCGTCTGTTGAATGAGAGATCGGCGTCGGTTCGTTTATCGATCCGCATGAGGGCGGCATGAGCGCGACACCAAACGACGGCGCGAATAGCGTGAGCGTCAACGCCCGCGCCGCCGTCCTCGTGTCGAAGCTCATTGCGCGCGCCGACGAACTCAGGGTCGGCGTCGTCAAGGGGGAGCTCGGCGAAACGCTGATCGACGCGGGCGCCCGCCACATTGGCGGCGTGGCGGCAGGCCTTCTGCTGACCGAGATCTGCATGGGGGGATTGGGCGACGTCTCGCTTTTCTCCAACGCCGAGACGCCACGCTGGCCGTGGTCCGTGGCCGTGCGTTCGTCGAACCCGGTGACAGCGTGTCTGGCGAGCCAATATGCCGGGTGGCGCCTTTCGTACGGCGAGGGCCGGGACGCTTTTTTTGCACTGGGGTCCGGCCCTGCGCGATCGCTCTCGCGCAAGGAAGCCTTGTTCAGGGAGCTGGACTATCATGACGCGGCGCCGTCGGGAACTTTGGTCATCGAAAGCGATCGATCGCCGCCAAGCGCGGTTGTCGCGAAGGTCGCCGAAGAGTGCGGACTTGAACCCGCGCAACTGACCTTGATCTACGCGCCGACGCAGAGCCTTGCCGGCGGTTGCCAAATTGTCGCGCGGGTGCTCGAAGTGGCGTTGCACAAGCTACACGAGCTGAAGTTCCCTCTTGAGCGGGTGATCGATGGCATGGGCGCGGCGCCGTTGCCGCCGCCGCACCCCGATTTCGTCACCGCAATGGGGCGAACCAACGACGCCATCATCTATGCGGGCAAGGTGCATATTTTTGTGACCGGTCCGGCGGCTGATGCGAAGGCGTTGGCTGAACAATTGCCGAGCGCGATGTCGCGCGACTATGGTCGGCCCTTCGCCGAGATATTCCGTCGCTTCAAGGGCGACTTTTACGCCATCGATCCCATGCTGTTCAGCCCCGCGCAGGTCATCGTTACAGCGGTTCAGACAGGGGAGACCTTCCACAGCGGCCGCGCCGATACGGCCCTTCTCGATGCGTCATTCAATGCGTAAGAAGGGCCTTGCCGATCATTCCCTGGGGCTTCGAATCGCGCTGGCTGTCGACAAGATCGATTGGCATGCGCGCGAAATCGCCCGCGCCATGTCGTCGCTGGGCGCGCGCGCCATTCCGTTCAGGCTTTCGGCGGCGCGTTTCGACACGAATGCGACTTTTGGCTTGAATATCCGAGGCTTTGGAAGCGACCTCCCAGATGCGGTGATCGTGCGCACCATTTCGGGCGGCACCTTTCAGGCGGTGACGATGCGGCTTGGAATTCTACACGCTTTGCGCGAGCTCGGCGTGCTCGTGTGGAACGACGCTCGCGCGATCGAGCGTTGCGTGGACAAGTCAACCACAAGCTTTCTGCTGGATCGCGCCGGGATACCAACGCCCGCCACCTGGGCCGTGGAATCGATCACCGCGGCCCGCGGCATCGTGCAGCGCGAGGCGCGACACGGGCCGCTCGTGCTCAAGCCGCTCTTCGGCTCGCAGGGGCGCGGATTACAGCTTATCCGCGCGGCTGAGGATTTGCCGTCGCCCGAGACGACCGCCGGCGTCTACTATCTCCAACGATTTGTTGGCGTCGAACGCGAGGGCTTCCGCGACTTGCGCATCCTGGTGTCGAGAGGCCGGGTCGTCGCGGCGATGGTTCGCCATGCGGACAGCTGGATCACGAACATCAAACAAGGCGGTCGCCCTGTCGCCACGGTCCCCGACGCCGAGGTGAAGGCGCTGGCGATCGCGGCCGCCGGCGTCGTCGGCGCCGAACTCGCCGGCGTCGACATCATACGCGACGCGGACGGGCGACCTTATGTCCTGGAGGTCAACAGCATGCCGGCATGGCGCGGCCTGCAAAAGGTGACCTCGTTCAACATCGCCGGGTTGATCGTTCGCGATCTCCTCGCCGCTTTGGAGCCGACCGCCCGGCAAAGGGAAGCGATGTGACGTCGCTCGAGGATCGGATCGCCGCTGCTTTCATTGCCGCGTGCCGCGACGAACTTGAGGCTCCCAAGCCAGGCAATGTCCACGTATTCGCTCCAGGCCATGGCTGGGCGGTCGCGGATTTTGTGAGCAGCGCGGAAGTCGCCGCCAGCTCGATCGCGCGACGGGGGGCATCCGTCGGCGCGCGTATTCATGGCGCGGTCGAGGCCACGCACGCGGCCGTCGGCCATAACACCAATCTGGGCATCGTGCTCCTATGCGCGGTGCTGGCGCGCGCGGCCGAATTGCAAACGGCGCAGTTGCGGTTCGGCGTCGCCGATGTTCTTGCATCGCTCGATTTGCAAGACGCCCGGCTCGCGTTCCGGGCGATTGCGCTCGCCGCGCCCGGCGGTCTGGGGCGCGCGGAGCGGTATGACGTCCATCAGCCCGCGACGGCGACCCTGCGCGAGGCCATGGCGGAAGCGGCGCCGCGCGACCGGATAGCGCGTCAATACGCGACGGCCTTCGACGATGTTTTCAATCTTGGCGTTCCGCTGTTCGATGCGGCCGAAAGACGCCGGGGCCAAGACCAAAAGGCCGCCGCGCTGGCCGTCTATCTCGGCTTTCTCGCGGCTTTTCCCGACACGCACATCCAGCGCAAGCACGGGGCGGCTGCGGCCGCCGCCGTGCAAAAAGAAGCGGAGCCGTTGCACGCGCGACTTGAGGCCGGCGCCGATCCCGCCGCTTTGCTCGAAGACATACTCGCCTTCGACGCAAGCTTGAAGCGACGCGCGCTCAATCCCGGCGCCAGCGCGGACCTGACCGTCGCTGTCCTTTTCGCGCGCCGATTGCATCGCCTTGGGTTACCGAACATCTTGCAGTCGGCGCGCAACAATGATTGACTTGCGCTGGCGGGAGATGTCTTCCGCAAGAACTATCCGGCCAACCGGTCCGCTTGGGGAGCTTTATGGTCCCCTTCCGAACGCTGCAACAAGGGTAGTCGCCACGCTGAACGCAAGGGGCCTCGCTCGTCGGCTCTTTCTGTTTGGCTCTAATCCGGGAGGAGATAGTCATGGCTAAGATCAACAAATTGTGTGTCGGTGAATCGCTGGTTGGCGACGGTAATGAGGTCGCGCATATTGATCTGCTCATTGGGCCGCGCGGCAGTTCGGCCGAAACGGCCTTCGCCAATTGCCTGACCAACAATAAGGACGGCTTTACGTCGCTCCTCGCCGTGCTGACCCCTAACCTGCTGACCAAGCCGGCGACGGTGATGTTCAACAAGGTGACCATAAAGGGCGCCAAGCAGGCCGTGCAGATGTTTGGTCCCGCCCAATATGCCGTCGCTAAAGCCGTCGCGGACAGCGTCGCCGAAGGGGTGATTCCAGCGGCGGAGGCTGACGATCTCTTTATCTGCGTGGGCGTCTTCATCCACTGGGAAGCCAGCGACGACAAGAAGATCCAGGATTTCAACTATCGCGCCGTGAAGGAATCCATCGCGCGGGCGGTCAATGGCGAGCCGAGCGCGGCCGAAGTTGTCTCCAAGCGGTCGACGGTCAGCCATCCATTCGGCGCTGCGGCCTAGACAGGGGACCATCGCGAGGAGGCCGATCCTTTGGCTGTGCCCAAAGCTCTCCTTCGCCGGTGGGCCCACATACTCGGCTTTTCCTAGAAGCAATCAAAGAGTGAAGAGGAGCCTAGGCTCCTTTTCACCGAAGCTCGCACATCTCGACCTTGGCGATTTCGCCGGCGTTCAGCCGGCCGTTGTGCAACGCCGAGGCGACCAGCGCCCCTGTGATGTTGGCGCGCGCCAGTCTGTGGATATCCGCAAGGTCGCGAACGCCACCCGCCGCATAAAGTCGGCGGTCAGGGGCGGCGAGCCGCAGCGCGGCAAGCCTCTCCACATCCGGACCGGCGCCGCTGCCGACCCGCGCCAGGGTCATGGCGATAATTCTTTGCGGCCACGCGCCCGGATTGGCGAGAAGTTCCGGGGGGCCCTGAAACGCGTCGCCACGAAAGTCGAGCGAAAGC
>JBEKSH010000135.1:0-6813 GCA_049517235.1 Roseiarcus sp.
CGATCCCGTGCGTGTGGTCGGCGTGCGAATGGGTCATCAGCACGCCGTCGAGGCGGTCCACGGCGGCGCCGAGCAATTGCTCGCGCAGGTCGGGCGATGTGTCGACGAGCACGCTCGTCGCGCCGCCGCTGGCGCTGCGCTCGACCAGGACCGAACAGCGTCGGCGCCGATTGCGCGGATTGTCGGGATCGCAGGCGCCCCAGCCTTGCGCGACGCGCGGCACCCCCCCGGACGAGCCGCATCCCAATATGGTCAGCGCATGGCTCAAGGCGCGCCGTCCAGCGGCGGCATTTTGCAAAACAGCCGCAACGTGTTGGCGCGGGTCGCGGCGGCGATCGCCTCCTCGTCGACGCCCTTGACCTGCGCCAGGACGCGCGCAGTCTCGGTGACGAAGGCAGGCTCGTTGCGTTTTCCGCGGTACGGAGCGGGACTGAGAAACGGCGCGTCCGTTTCGACCAGCAGCCGGTCGATCGGCACGTCGCGCGCGATGTCGCGCAGGGCCTGCGAATTCTTGAAGGTCAGCACGCCCGAAAACGACACATAGAAGCCGAGCGCGAGCCCGGTTTGCGCGAGCGCCCGAGAAGAGGTGAAGCAATGCAGAACGGCGTCGAAGGCGCCCTTCCCCATTTCGTCGCGCAGGATCGCCGCGATATCGTCGTCGGCGTCGCGAGCATGAATGACCAGCGGCAGATCGAGCGCGCGCGCGAGGCCGATTTGCGCGCGAAACACCTTCGCCGCGACATCGCGCGGCGCGTAATCATAGTGGTAGTCGAGGCCCGCCTCGCCGATCCCGACGCATTTTGGATGCGCGGCGTAGTCGCTTATCGCGGCGGCGTCGGTCGCCGCTTCTTCGACCGCCTGATGCGGATGGGTGCCGATGGTGAAATAGACTTGCGCAAATCGCTCGGCGAGCGCGACCAGGCGTGCGCCATGCGCGACGCGCGTCGAGATCGTGATTAGCCGTTCGACGCCCGCCGCGCTCGCCCGCGCGACGACCGCCTCGATTTCATCCGCAAAATCGGGAAAATCGAGATGGCAATGGCTGTCGATGAGCCTCATGGCGCTTCGGCCTCGGGCTCGACATGGCGCGGGAAGATCGGCGAAGGCGGCGGCAGCGCGCTGCCTGGCCGCAGACGTTTGCGCGCCTCGATGAGCCCGCTCTCCCCGCCATCGTCGAGCGCCGCGAAATCGCGTTCGTGCGGGGCGACGGCCAGCAGATCGAGCAGCTTGCCCATCGCGGCGGGCATGACGGGTTGCAACAGAATCGCGACCATGCGCAATGTCTCAATGGTCACATAGAGCACGACACGCATCCGGCCGGGATCGATCTTGGCGAGCTTCCAGGGCTCATGATTCGCAAAATAGCGGTTGGCTCTGGCGACGACATCGAACACGGCGGCGAGATACAGGTGGATCGCGTAACCCTCCATATATTCGCGCGCGACGCCGATCAGGGAATCGGCTTGTTCCAGCAGTTCGCGGCTCTCGCCGGCTACGAGGCCGAAGCTGCGCCAGTCCGGCACGGCGCCGGCGCAGTTCCTCGCGATCATCGACAGCGAGCGCTGCGCGAGATTGCCAAGATCGTTGGCCAGATCCGCGTTGATGCGCTGGACGATCGCCTCGTGCGAATAATTGCCGTCCTGCCCGAACGGCACTTCGCGCAGGAAGAAATAACGGACCTGATCGACGCCATAGCGTTCGACCAAGGTCGCGGGATCGACGACATTGCCCGTCGACTTCGACATTTTCTCGCCGCGGTTGAACAGAAAGCCGTGCACGACGATCTGCCTGGGCGTGGCGAGGCGCGCCGACATCAGGAACGCCGGCCAGTAGATCGCATGAAAGCGCGTGATGTCCTTGCCGATGACATGCGCGTTGGCCGGCCAAAAGTCCGTCCTCGGGCCGCCGTCCGGAAAGCCGGTCGCCGTGATGTAATTGGTCAGCGCGTCGACCCAGACGTACATCACATGGCGCGCATCGCCCGGAACCGGCACGCCCCAATCGAAGGTGGTGCGGCTGATCGACAGATCGGACAGGCCGCGTTTGACGAACGCTTTGATCTCGTTGCGGTATTTGTCTGGCGTCACGAAGCCGGGATGGGCCTCGTAATGGGCCAGCAGCCTGTCGGCATAGGCCGAGAGGCGGAAGAAATAGCTCTCCTCCTCGACCCATTCGGCGGGCGCGCCGCTCGGCGCGAGCCGCGTTCCATCGGGGCCGCCGGTGAGTTCGTCCTCGTCGAAATAGGCTTCGTCGCGCACCGAATACCAGCCCGAATATTTCGACAGGTAGACGTCGCCGTTCGCCTCCATGAGCTCCCAGATCGCCTGGCTGGCGCGCTTGTGGCGTCGCTCCGTCGTGCGCACGATGTCGTCGGCCCGCGCGTTCAACAGCGCGCCCATCGCCTCGAACTGCGCGGCGGTGCGGTCGGCCAGCGCCTGCGCGGTGATCCCCTCGCGCGCCGCCGTTTGCTGCATCTTGAGGCCATGCTCGTCCATGCCGGTGACGAACAGAACGTCGCGCCCGTCAAGACGCATGAACCGGGCGATCGCGTCGGTCGCGATGCGCTCGTAAGCGTGGCCGATGTGGGGGGCGCCGTTGGCGTAGGGAATCGCGGTGGTGATATAGAAGCGTCGTTGCTGGGTCATGGATTGTCGTCCTAGAGTTTCCCGTATCTCGAAAATGCTCTAGGAGCTTCGACGCTTACAGGCGGCGCGCGGCGGCGGAAAGTTCCGCGAAAACCGACAGGACATGCAATTTCCTGTCGAGATTATAGGTCTCGGTTTCACGCGTCGCGGCGCGAATCTTGTCCCATAACTCGGCAATCGACGCAAGACTTGCGCCCTGCGGGTCGCGGGCGCGCGCGGCGAGCCAATCGTAGAGGGCGTTCATCAGCCGGTCGAAGGCGTCGCCTGCGCCGCGTGCGCCGACGGCGTCGGCGAGTTTGTGGATTTCGCGAAAGTCGGCGTCGGGCAATTGCGCGATCGCCGCATCGATCATCGCGCCGATCTCGCGCGCGGCCGGATCGATGCGCTTGAGAGCCTCGCGCACCGACCCGCTGGCGCGCGCCGCGGCGCGATCGAGATCGTCCGGCGCGACGGCGCTCCAGGGATCGCCGAGCTCCCCGACGATCCGCCCGATGTCGGCGGGCGCGAGGCTCTCCAAGGTCAATCGCCGGCAGCGTGACCGTATCGTGGGCAGGACATCGCCCGGCCTGTGCGCGACGATCAGGAACAGTGAGCGCGGCGGCGGCTCCTCGATCATTTTCAGCAAGGCGTTGGCGCCGGCCCGGTTGAGGTCCTCGGCGCTGTCGACGATGCAAATGCGCCAACCGCCGGCGCCGGCCGACTTTTGGAAAAGCTGCAGGGCGTTGCGCACGTCCTCGACGCGAATTTCGGCGTAGAAATTCTTCGACTGCGCGTTCCAGTTGCGGCGCAGCGCCACGAGATCCGGATGGGCCAGCGCCGCCGCCTGCCGCACGGCCGGCGCGTCGGCGTCGACGCTGAGGTCCTGCGCCGCGCGCGTCTGCGCGCCCCTCGGATCGGGGTGCGCGAGAATGAAACGCGCAAAGCGCCAGGCGAGCGTCGCCTTGCCGACGCCTTCCGGCCCGCCGATCAGCCAGGCGTGGGCGAGCTTTTCCGAACGATAGGCGTCCAGCAGCGCGCCCTCGGCGGTCGGATGGCCGATCAACGTCGTGGCGAAGCGCGGATGCGGCGCGCCGGGATAAACGTCGCTCTCCGGCGCCGCGCCTTCGGGAGCCCGGCTCATGGCGCGCGCCCGATGTTCAGCGCGCTCCCCAGCCTCTCGCGCACGCAGGCCCAGATCGCCTGCGCGACTTCGTGCGGCGGCCTGTCCGCATCGATGACGGCGCAGCGCCCCGGCTCGGCCCGCGCGATAGCGAGGAACGCCTGGCGTAAGGTCTCGTGGAAAGCCGCGCCCTCCCGCTCGAAGCGATCCGCCCCCGCGTCTTTGCCGCGTCTTGCGGCCGCCCGCGCAAGTCCCTTCGCCGGCGCCAGATCGAGCACCACCGTGAGATCGGGGCGAACATCGCCGACCGCGACGCGTTCAAGGCTGGCGATCAGGGCCGGATCGAGCTTGCCGGCCGCCCCTTGATAGGCCCGCGTCGAATCGGCGAAACGGTCGCAGATCACCCAGGCGCCGCGATCGAGGGCGGGCGCGATCGTATGATCGATGTGATCGATTCGCGCGGCGCTGAACAGAATGGCCTCTCCGGCGGGACCGAAAGGCGCCGCCGCGCCCGATAGAATGACCTCGCGCAAAACCTCCGCGCCCGGCGATCCGCCGGGTTCGCGCGTCACCACGACGGCGACGCCCATCAGCTCCAGCCTTTTCGCCAACAATTGAGCCTGGGTCGATTTGCCGACCCCCTCCCCGCCTTCCAGCGTGATAAACCGGCCCTTGGCTCGCGGGTTCATCGTCAGTTCTTCGCGAACGCCTTGCGGATAAGCCCGCCGGCGAGTTCGAGCCCGGCGTCGAGCGCGCGTTGGCTCAGCGTTCCCTGAGCGACCGAGCCGCCGGTCTTGAGCGGAACGTCGAGCACCTGCGACTGGCCGCGCCAAATCTTGAGTCGACCGACTTCGACCCCTTCGGCGACCGGCGCCGTTAGCGGGCCCTGGTAGACGACTTTCGCCGACAGCTTTTCCCCCGATCCATGGGTCGCGAAAACCTTGACCGGCTTTTCCGCCACCAACGCGACTTCGCCCTGCGCGCCGCCGTAAACCTGCGCCCGGCCGACGACCTCGCCCGCCTCGAACAGCGTTCTGGCGTCGAAGGAGCGAAAGCCCCAGCTTAGGAGTTTGCGCGACTCGTCGGCGCGGTCGGCGGCGGTTTTCAGGCCATTGACGACGACGACCAGCCGCTGGCCGTTTTGCACCGCCGAGCCGACCAGACCAAAGCCGCTTTCGGGGAGCTCGCCCGTCTTGAGCCCGTCCGCCCCCAGATCCATCGTCAGCAGGGGATTGCGGTTGAGTTGACGAATTTTGTTCCAGGTGAATTCGCGTTCGCCGAAATAGCGATAGAAATCAGGGTAGCCGGCGATGATATGAGCGGCCAGCAGGGCCAATTCCCGCGCCGTCATGCGCTCGCGCGGATCGCTCTTGCCCCAGCTATTGGCGAATGTGGAATGCGTCAGCCCAAGCTCCGCCGCGCGCTTGTTCATCATGACGGCGAAATTGTCTTCCGTGCCGGCGACGCCCTCGGCCAGCGTGATCGCCGCATCATTGCCGGACTGAATGATCAGTCCGCGCAAGAGATCCTCGATCCGCACGCTGCTGTGCACGTTGAGGAACATCGCCGAACCATGCGCATGCGCGCCGCCGGTGCGCCACGCGTTTTCCGAGACTTCAAACTGATCGTCGAGCTTGAGCCGGCCCTCCTTGAGCTCATGGAAGACGATTTCGACTGTCATCAGTTTCGACATCGAGGCCGGCGTCACCAATTGGTCGGCGTTCTTCTCAAAGAGCACCGCGCCGCTCTCGTAATCCATCAGCAAAGCGAACGGCGCGCTGGTCTGAAAGCTCTGCGCCCGAGCCTGGAGCGAGCCCGCGCCCAAGACGACGGCCAGGATCAGCGTCACTGCAATCGCGCGCAATGCAAACAACGGCGTTCCTCGCGCTACGCGGACGGCATCGCCAGCGCGCACCCCTTCTATTTGCATCGGAGAGCCGACAAATCAACGCCGGCCGGACGGCGCCGACCGCGCATGACTCATGGCTTGTCGTTCGACGGAACGAAGCCCTGCGTCGTAAGCCGTTCCAACGGGCCCTGCTGTTTCATGAACTTTCGCAGATTGGCGCTGTCCGCGAAGTAGAGCGCGTCGCCGGTCGCGACGGTCTGCGGTCTAGCGGGCGCCGGCGCCATCGCCGAAGTCTTGACCGCTGTCACCGGGATCGCCGCGTCGGGGATCGTGCCAAGGTCAAACGGGCGCGTGGGCGGGGTCGGCGCGTGGATCGGCAGCGGGTTCGCCGGCTCCGCGAGGGCTTGCGCCGGGACGGCCGGCGCGGGCTCCGGCGCCGGAGGCTTCGGGCTGGCCGGCGCGGCGGTCAGGGCGCTCGTCAGGCTTTGCACCGGGGCCAGAATGCTGCTCGCGATCATGACCGGCTTGCCGGACGGGACGCCGTCGAGCGTCGCCGGGGCGCCGTCGAGCCGCAATGTGGCAAGGAGTTTCGAATCGTCGGAGCCATCGAGCGAAGCTTTGCCGATATATTCGACTTTGACGCGCGCCGTCCCGGAGCCCTTGAAGTCGAGCGCGTCGGCGACGCGCGACGAAACGTCCATGACGCGGCCGCCGTGATACGGACCGCGATCGTTGACGCGCACGACAATCGAATGGCCGTTGCCCAAATTGGTCACGCGCGCGTAGCTCGGCAATGGCATGGTCGGATGCGCCGCCGAGATGGATTCCTTGTCATAGATTTCGCCATTGGCGGTGCGCCGCCCCTGGAACGCGTCGCCGTACCACGAGGCCATGCCGATCGCCACGTAGGATTCGTTCTCCGATGGATAATAGGCGTGGCCGGCGATCACGTAGGGATGGCCGACGAGATATTGCCCGCCGCCGTGAGGAACAGGCTGACCATCGGCGACGACGCGCGGGCTGGCGTGGCCATATTTGGCCTCAGAGAAATATTCCTTGGAATTGGAGTGACGCGCTTGCGGCGGTTGCGCGCAGCCGCCCAAGCTCGCCGCTATCGCGAGCGCGCCAGCCAACGCCGCCAGCCGCCTCGATGCATTATCCACGAGCAGTGGGGCGGCTTCATTCATTGATACGGACTCGGGACTGCAACGCGAGGTCAT
>JBEKSH010000136.1:0-6813 GCA_049517235.1 Roseiarcus sp.
GACACGAGCGTCTCCATAATTTCATGGGACGTCCGCGTATCGAGGTTGCCGGTCGGCTCGTCGGCGAGAAGTAGGCCAGGGTTGTTGATCAGCGCCCGCGCGATGGCGACGCGTTGCTGCTGCCCGCCGGAGAGCTGCGCCGGCGTGTTCTGCTCGCGCGCGCCGAGGCCGAGAAGTTTGAGCGCCGCGCGCGCCCGCTCGTTGCGGGTCCGGCGATCCACCGGCCCGGAGGCTGCGTAGTAGAGCGGCAACGCGACATTCTCGACGGCGCTCGTGCGCGCGAGCAGATTGAAGCTCTGGAACACGAAGCCGAGGCGTTCGCTTCGGATGCGCGCAAGTTCCGGTTCGTGGAGGCCGGCCACGTCGACGCCCTCGAAAAAATAGTGACCGCTCGTCGGTCGGTCGAGGCAGCCGAGGATCGACATCAGCGTCGATTTACCCGATCCAGACGACCCCATGATGGCGACGAACTCGTCGGGTTCGACCACCAGGCTGACCCCCCGGAGCGCCTGCACCTGGACGTCGCCGACGACGAAGGTCCGCGTGAGGTTTTCGACCTTGAGAACCGGTTCCGGCATCTGGTGCCCTTCGCTGACGCCCCCCCGGCGCCTCACAGGCGCGGCAAGGGCAGGCCCGATCGGACGCCGTTGGAGCCGCGCTCCTCGCCGACGATGACCTGGTCGCCCGGACCAAGCTCGCCTTTGACGATCTCGGTGTAATTTTCGTCCTGCAGACCGAGCGCGACCGGCGTCGCAACCGGCTGTCCGCCGCGCAGCACCCAAAGTCGGGCCTGTTCGCCGGCGCCCGGCGGCGCGCCAGCGCCCGATGGCGCAACCGCCTCGGGGCCGCGGGCGCCCGCCAAGCCGCCGGGCGCATAGCGGAGCGCCTGGTTCGGAATGCGGATGACGTCGTCTCTCTGGTCGACGATGATCTGGGTGGAGGCGGTCATGCCCGGCTTCAACGCCAGATCCTGGTTGCCGACACTGATCACCGCGTCGTAGGTCACGATGTTTTGAACGGTCTGCGGCGACTGACGGACCTGGGTCGCCCGGCCTTGGAAGACGCGCCCTGGAAAGGCGTCGACGGTGAAAGTCGCCTTGTCGCCCTCTTTGACGCCGCCGATGTCGCTCTCGCTGACATTCGTGTCGACCTGCATTTTCGTGAGGTCGGTGGCGATCAGGAACAGTGTCGGCGTCTGCAGGCTGGCGGCCATGGTCTGGCCCTGGGTCACGTTGCGCGAGACGACGGTGCCGTTCACCGGCGAGACGATGTCGGTGTAGCCCAGATTGATTTCGGCCGCGTCGAGCGCGGCCTGGGTTTGATCGATCGTCGCCTGGTCGAGGCCGACCTGCGCCTGGGCCTGGTCGTAGCCGTTCTTTGCGATGTCCGCCGCGTCCTTGGAAACGGAATCCTGCGCGAGCAGCACGCGATTTCGCTGGTCATTCAGCTTGGTGTAATCGCGATTCGCCTCGTCCTTGGCGAGCTGAGCCCGCGCCACGCCCAGCATCGCCTTGTTCTGGTTGACCAGCATCTGATAGGGCCGAGGATCGATCTTGGCGCAGACCTGTCCGGCTTTCACCTGCGTGTTGTAATCGCAATAGAGCTCCTGGAGGACCCCGGACACGTAACTTCCGACAATGATCGTAAGCTCGGGATTGACCGTGCCGGTCGTCGTCACCATGCGCTCGATTGCGCCGCGCGTCGCCGGCATGGTGACGTAATGGACGCTCGGCGCGCTGCGCATGCTCCACCACCATGCGCCGCCCGCCGCAAGCAGGAGCAGCAATCCGATCGCCAGCCAGCGGCGCCGCGCGCTCGTCCTTCGAGGAGCCGCCGTCGCCTGCGCCGCGTCGGGCGGCCGCGGCGCTTGCTGCCGCGACAGAACCTGCGTTCCGGCATCGCCGTTCATCAAGCCGAGCTCCGAAAAAATATTGGGCACGCTGCGTTAACGGCCGCCAAACGACATTGATCTGGCGCAACGGGACCGCGCTGACTCTAGTCGGCGGTCGTTAGCGTGATTCACCCTGGATCGACAAGCGCGACGCCGTTCCGGCTTGCGATAGGTCAAGGACGTCGCCACCCTTGCGTGGCAAATTGGTTTTAGTAACCGATGAAACCCGCCGGGGGAAATATGTTCAGAGATATTCTGGTCATTCTCGGAGAGAAAGGCGCGGCCGCGTCGTACGTCCTTTCATTCGCGCATCTCTTCGATGCGGATGTGACGGCGGTATGCGCGAGGCGGGACCCCGCCTACGACGCCGTCGAGTCCGCGCAAACGCGCTACGACATGGTCCTCAGCGGCCAGGCGGAGGCGGAGGGCGCGGCCTCGCGGCGCCTGCAGGACTTCGCCGTGCACGCGAACAATGCGGCGATAAGGGCGCATGTCATCAAGGCGGGAGACGCCGAGCATCCTGAACCGCGCAAATTGCGTCAATTCGCCCGCTGCTTCGATCTCGTCGTCCTGGAGCAGCCCGAGCCGGGGCAGTCCGCTTACGCGGGCGGAATGATCGGATCCCTGTTGTCCGGAGCGGGGCGTCCCGTGCTGGTGGCGCCATACATTCAAAAAGACCCGGCTTCTTTCGAACGCATCATTGTCGCCTGGGACGCCAGCGCGTCCGCGGCGCGCGCCTTGGGCGACGCCTTGCCGATCCTCAAGCGCGCCGACGCGGTCGAGATCGTCACTGTCGCGAACAAGAATATCGACCGGGACTTGCCGGGCGGCGCGGATGTCGCGCGGCATCTCGCCAAGCATGGCATCGACGCCACGTTCGCGGAAATTCCCGGCGAGATCGACGCCGGCAACATGTTGCTGTCGTATATCGCGGACGCGGGCGCCAAGCTGATGGTCGCGGGCGGTTATGGACATTCGCGTTTGAGCGAGACGGTTCTGGGCGGCGTCACGCGCACGCTCCTGGAGTCCATGACAATCCCCTTGTTCATGTCTCACTGAATTGCCGAGCTAAGGGCTTTCTATCGAGGCTAGCATGCAATGACGCCGATTCACGGAAACGCCGGAAATGGTCTGTCGCGCCGCTCGTTTCTTCGCGATTCGGTATTGACAACAGCGGGAGCGACCGTGATCGAGGCGGCGTCGACAATGATCGGGCAGGCGAAGGCGGCGCAAGGCGGCGGCGCGCCGGCGGTCGGGCCGGAATCGGTTCCGATCGCCCTGAACGTCAACGGCGCAACCCGGACGCTTGAAGTCGAGCCGCGGATGACGCTGGCCGAGGCCTTGCGAGGCCCGCTCGGCCTCACCGGAACCAAGATCGCCTGCAATCGCGGCGCCTGCTCGGCCTGCACGGTCTGGCTCGACGGCGTAACCGTGTGCTCCTGCATGACGTTGGCGATCGAGGTCGGGGCGCGCCACGTGACGACGATCGAGGGTCTGGCGAGCGGCGGCCAGCTTCACCCGGTGCAAGCCGCCTTCATCGAGCACGACGCCCTGCAATGCGGCTTCTGCACGCCCGGGATGGCGATGAGCTGCGCGGCGCTGCTGGAGCGCACGCCCGACCCGACCGCCGAGGACGTCAGGAGCGCGATCAGCGGACACTACTGCCGTTGCGGCGCGTATCCGCATGTCGTCGCCGCGACGTTGGCGGCGGCCAAAGCGCGAAAGGTCTGACCATGGCGGCGGAGGGCGAGACGCGCACCGAGAAATTTCCGTTCGGCATCGCCAGCGTCGGCCTCGGCGAGGTGCAGCGGGAGGTTCCGCTCGACGAGCCGCCGCCGCTGCCGGCGAACGCCGAGTTGACTGTAATCGGCAAGTCGACGCCGCGGCAGAATGGCCGCGCCAAGGTCACCGGCGCGACGCGCTTCACCGTGGACGTCGCCCTGCCGGGCATGCTGACGGGACGCTTCCTGCGCTCGCCGCTGCCGCATGCGAAAGTTCGCGCGATCGACGTTTCCGCGGCCGAGCGTCATCCCGGCGTCCGCGCCGTTCTGCTTGTCGCGCGGCCGGAGGATCTGGCGGGCGCGATCGTGCGTTACGTAGGCGCGCCCGTCGCCGCGGTCGCCGCCGTCTCGATGTCGGCCGCCGAAGAGGCGCTGCGCCTCATTCGCGTCGACTACCAGCCGCTGCCGTTTGTCGTGGACATGGACAAGGCGCGCGAGCCTGACGCGCCCCCGGTGCATGACGACGCCTCGGCGCCTGCGGGTCATCCTTCGGGGTGGCCCGCGCCGCACGGCCTGCCGCTCGAGGGCAATGTGCGCGGGCCGGCGAGCTCCAGCCGCGGCGACGCGGCGCAAGGCTTCGCGCAAGCCGATGTCATCGTTGAGGGCGAATATAGCACCCAGGTCCAGACCCATTGTTGTCTGGAGCCGCACGCGATCGTCGCCGATTGGCGGACGGACGGACTGACGGTCTACATGTCCACGCAGTTCACCGCCGGCGTGCGGCGTGAACTGGCCGAAACATTTGGCCTGCCGCTCGCCCGCGTCCGCGTGATCGTCGACGGCATGGGCGGCGGCTTCGGCTCCAAGTCGTCGCTGGGCGGTTACGGCCGCGTCGCCGTCGCACTGTCGCGCCAGGCGCAGGCGCCGGTGCGCGTCATTCTCGACCGGCGCGAAGAACAGATGGATTCGGGCAATCGTCCGGGGACCTGGCAGCGCTTGCGCATCGGCGCGCGGCGCGACGGGTCGCTGACCGCGATCTCGCTGCTGAGCTACGGCACCGCGGGCGTCGGGCTGGGCGCCGGGGTCGGCAATATCGCCCAGGCGCTGTACGACTGCCCCAATTTCGAAGCGGCGCAGCACGATGTCTTCACCAATGCGGGACCGGGCTGCGCGATGCGCGGACCCGGCAATACGCCAGGCGCCTTCGGGCTCGAACAGGCCATCGACGAACTGGCCGAGCGGCTGTCGATCGACCCGCTGGCGCTGCGCGACCGGATCGATCCCAGCCCCGTCAGGCGCGAGGAGCGGCGCATCGGCGCCGAGCGGATCGGTTGGGGCCGGCGCCACGCGCCCGGCGCCGACGCTGGCCCGGTGAAGCGCGGCCTTGGCGTGGCGCAGTCGCTGTGGGGCGCCAATGTGCAGATCGATTCGGCCTGCGAGGTGCGCGTGATGCGCGACGGCTCGGTGGAGGCGCTGTCGGGCGTGCAGGATATCGGCACCGGCGTCGGCACGGTGATCGCCCAGACCGTCGCCGAGGTTCTCGGGCTGCGGCCCGAACAGATAAATGTGCGCATCGGCGACACCGAGTTTCCGTCCGGCCCGCCCTCCTATGGCAGCCGGACTACCGCCTCGATCACCCCGCCGGCCCGAACGGCCGCTTGGCGCGTCTTGCAGTCTCTTTTCCGGGAAGCGGCGCTCGCCTTGAATGTCGCCCCCGACGATCTGGCCGCGCGCGACGGGCGCATCCTGGCGCGCGAGGAGCCGAGCCGCGGCATGCGCTTTGCCGAAGCCGCCGCGCTGCTGCGCACCGACCGCATCAGCGCGGTGGCGTCGCGCAGCGACGATTACGGCGGGTTTCGCCGGCGGATGGGGGACGCCGCGCTCGCGCAGCAGGATCTGGGCGGCGTGCAGTTCGCCGAGGCGAGCGTCGACACCGAGACGGGGATCGTGCGGGTCGAGCGCGTGGTGGCGGTCCAGGATTGCGGCCGGCCGATCAACCCGCTGCTGACCGAGAGCCAGGTGCAGGGCGGCGTCATTATGGGGCTGTCCTACGCCCTGTTCGAGGAGCGCATCCTCGATCAGCACACGGGCCGCATGGTGAACCCGAACCTTGAGCAGTACAAGCTGGCGGGGCCACGCGAGACGCCGGCGATCGACGTCGCGCTATTGGAGAATTATCAAGGGCGCAGCGCGACCGACGCCTATGGGATCGCCGAGCCCGCCAATATCGCCACCGCCGCGGCGGTCGCCAACGCCGTCTACAACGCGATCGGCGTCCGTCTGCGCGCCTTGCCGATGACGCCGGCGGCGGTTCTCGCGGCGCTCGGCAAGATTCCGGCGAGGAGCTGACGACGATGAACCGTTTTGCCCTGGCGAGCGCGAGAACAGTTGCAGAGGCGGCGGCGGCGGCGACGGGGTTGGTCGCCGACGCCATGCTCGGCTCGCCCGACGCCGCGACGCGCGGCGAGACATCGGTCGTCAAGGCGGGCGGCGTCGATCTTCTCGACCTCATGAAGGAAAACCTGCTGGCGCCGTCGATGGTGGTGAGCCTGAAGGACGTTCCGGGGCTCGACGCGATCGTCGAAGAGGCGGCGGGCGGCCTGCGAATCGGCGCCATGGTCACCCTGGCCGGCTTGGCCGCTGATCCCGTGCTGCGCCAGCGCTACCCCGCCCTCGCCGACGCGGCGCAAGGCTCGGCGAGCCCGCAGATCCGCAACGTCGCGACGCTCGGCGGCAATCTGCTGCAGCGGCCGCGATGCTGGTATTTCCGGGCGGCGGAGTTTCATTGCCTTAGGAAGGGCGGCGGCCACTGCTTCGCGATTCCAGGCGAAAACCAATACCACGCAATTTTCGACAACAGCGTCTGCGCGATCGTCCATCCGTCGACGGCCGCCACCGCGCTCACGGCGCTGGGCGCGACGGTCGAACTGACCGACGCCGACGGCGCCGTTCGCCGGGTGCCGATCGAGGATTTTTTCGCGCCGCCGGGCAGGGACGTCCAGCGCGAGAACGACCTGAAGCCGCAGGAAATCCTGACCGCGATCCTGCTGCCGCCGCTGCCGTCGAGCGCGCGCATGGTGCATCTGAAGCTCGCCGAAAAGGACTCCTTCGACTGGCCGCTCGCCGATGTCGCCGTCGTGCTCGACTTCGAGCCGAATGGCGCCTGCACGCGCGCCGCGATCGTGCTCGGCGCGGCGGCGC
>JBEKSH010000137.1:0-6788 GCA_049517235.1 Roseiarcus sp.
GAAGAAAGTGAACATGAAGAAGGACAGCCAGTCGGGCGTCGCCTCGTTGAAGGCGCCGAGCATGCGCGGCTTGTCCTTGTCGCCCGAGCGCCGTTGCAGCAGTTGCTCGGCCTCCTCGCGCCCGTCGCGGCCGAAATATTTGTGCAGCAAATAGACCATCGCCCAGAGGTGGCGGCCTTCCTCGGCATTCACCTGGAACAGATTGCGCATGTCGTAGAGCGAGGGCGCGGTCTTGCCGAGATGGCGCTGCTGTTCGACCGAGGCCGGTTCGGTGTCGCCCTGGATGACGATCAGCCGGCGCAGCATGGCGCGATATTGACCGGGCGCCTCCTGCCACGCCGGCTCGCCGATATGCTCGCCGAAATTGACTTTGCGGCCCTCCTCCTTGGGCGCGAGCAAAACGCCCCAGCGATAGTCCGGCATGCGCACGTAGTCGAACTTGGCCCAGCCCTTGGCGTCGACCGATATCGCGGTGCGCAGATAGACGAGGGATTCCTGGAAGCCCTCGGGGCCCATGTCCTTCCACCAGCTCAGGTAGCCCGGATGCCAGCCCTCCAGCGCGCGCAGCACCTGACGATCTTCCGTGAGGCCGACGTTATTGGGAATCTTGGTCGAATAGTCGACGTTCACGACATCCGTCATCGCAATCTCCTCGGGCGATCTCGCGCGCTCAAACGCGGCGCATGTCGAAGCTGGGCTTCCGCCCGGTCCCGTAGCGACGCAGCGCGCCGTCCTCGCCCACCGCGTTGGGCCGCTGGAAGATCCAGTTCTGCCAGGCGCTGAGACGCGCGAAAATTTTGCTCTCCATCGTCTCCGGGCCGGGAAAGCGCAGGTTCGCCTCCATACCGGTGAGAGCGTCCGGCGAAAAGCTCGTGCGCTCCTCCACGAACACGCGCAATTCGTCGCTCCAGTCGATGTCGTCTAGCGCGAAAGTGACGAGGCCGAGAGCCTCCGCCTGCCGCGCGTCGATCGCCTCGCCCTGGCGCGCCGTCGCCTCCTCGAGGGATCGCGGCTCGCCGAGAAAGCGCGTGGCGAGCCTTGTGAGGCTGTTGGCCATCGGATAAGGGCCGAAATTAGCGGCGGAGAGCGTCAGGGCGGCGGGCGGGCGATTGTCGCCCTCGATCCGGCCGATCAGCATATAGGAGCGGTCGGCCGCGAACACGACTTCGGCGAGGAAGCCGGCAAAACACGAGCCGGGCTCGACGACGGCCACCAGGCTGCGCGACGTCACGTCGATGCGCTTGAGGACCCGCTTCCAGTAGTGGCGGATTTCATGGACGAGCCAATGGCCGCGATGCGCTTCGAGAAACGCGTCATAGAGCGCGACCAGCGCCGGATCGCCCGATGATTTGAAGATCAATACGCCGATGTCATATTCGTTGTTGCGCAAATGCAGGATCGCGTCGTCAAGCGCGCGCGCGAGCCGCAGCGGCCAGAACGCGGCGCCTTGCGCGACCATCTCGTCGACGCCGGCGGGCGGCGGCGCTTCGGCGGCGCGCAGCGTGATCGTCGCCAGACGCGCGGCGCGGTCGATGTCGACCGACACGTCGCGATAGCGCACGCCGTCGTCGGCGAAGCGCCGTTCGAGCGGCGCGAGCGCGACGCCTCGCTCGGGGCCGGCGCGGCGCGAGCCGGCGACGAAAGCCTTCGCGCGCGCAGCGACGCGCTCGCCGAGCTGTGACTGCGGGGCGAGCTCGTCGACGAGGCGCCAATCGAGCGCGCGCTTGCCCTTGACGCCCTCCTCGACGGTGCAGAACACGTCGGCGAGGTCGCGGCGCACCTTGCGCTTGTCGACGATGCGGGTGAGCCCGCCGGTGCCCGGCAGCACAGCCAGCAGCGGCAATTCGGGCAGCGACACGGCGGACGACCCATCGTCGACCAGCAGGATGTGGTCGGTCGCCAGCGCCAGCTCGTAACCGCCGCCCGCCGCGCTGCCGCTCACCACGCAAATGAAGCGCAGGTCCGAGCAATGGGCGGCGTCCTCCATCGCGTTGCGCGTCTCGTTGGTGAACTTGCAGAAATTGACTTTATGGGGGTGCTCGGCGCCCGCCAGCATGCGAATGTTGGCGCCGGCGCAGAATACGCGCGGCTTGGCCGACCGCAGGACGACCGTCTTGACCGCCGGGTGTTCGAAGCGCAGCCGCTGCACGGCGTCGGCGAGTTCGATGTCGACGCCGAGATCGTACGAATTGAGCTTCAGCGCATAGCCCTCGAACAGGCCGCCCGCCTCGTCGACATCCATGCTCAGAGTGGCGACGGGGCCGTCGACCGCCAGTTTCCAGTGGCGGTAATGCGATGGGTCGGTCGCAAAATCGATGCGGGTCGCGCCGTTGGCGAGCTTTCGCACCTCCTGCGCCATCAGCCTGCCTGACCTCCCGCTTCACTATTTAGGATAATGCGGCGCGATATCAGAGTAAAGCGTACGAGCGCGCGACCATGCAGTCTATTGCATGAAGAAATCGCAGCTTCCAGGGGCCGCCAGCCGTTTTGCGCCGACGCGACGCGCCGATCAAAGCAGGGGCAGCGCAAAGCGTCGAATGGCCTCCAGAGTCGCCGCCAACGCTTCCCTGTGCGGGGCGTGGCCAATTCCCGGGAGCGACGCCACATCGGGCGGCGCGCGCAAAGCCGCGCGGGCAATGTCGATTTGCCGCTCGCTGCCGTAGGGGTCCATGGCGCCCTGGATGATCTGCATGGGCGCGGCCACGCCGGCGAGATAACCGCTAATGTCGAAGGCGCGGAACTTCGGGTCGAGCCACGCGTCGTTCCAGCCGCGGAACGCGATATCGACGTTAGCGTGCCAACACGCGAGCTTGGCGCGCAGACCGCCGGTCTCATAGGCGGCGCGCGCGCGCTCGATCGCCGCGACCGTGATGTCCTCGACGATGAAATGCGGCGCGATCAGCGAAACCGCGCGGATGCGCGCGTCGCGCGCCGCTCCGGCGTGGACGGCGGCGATCGAGGCGCCGTCCGAATGGCCGATGAGGGCGCCGCGTTCAAAGCCGATAGCGTCGAGAACGCGCGGCAACGTCTCCACGGCCTCGCGCTGCATGTAGTCGAGCGGCCGCGGCAGCGCGATCGGGCTGGAGCCGCCGTAGCCGGCGCGCGAATAGGCGAAGATTCCGCAGCCCGTCGCCGCGGCGAGGCGTTCGGGAAATTCGCCCCACGCGCCGACGCAGCCGAGTCCCTCATGCAGCAACGCCAACGTCGGCGCCGCGCCCGGCGGCGGCCCCCACAGCCGGTATTCCAGCCGGGCCTCGCCAAGATCGATGAAGCCGGCGTCGGCGAGGCGCGTCACTCAGGCCCGCTCGCGCAATTTGAAGCGTTGGATCTTGCCCGTCGCGGTCTTCGGCAGCGCATCGACGATCACGATCCAGCGCGGATATTTCCACACGCCGGCGCTCGCCCTGACGAGCGCCTTCAATTCCTCGGCGAGACCGTCGCGCGCGGCGCCCTCCTTCAGAACGATGAAGGCCTTGGGTTTCAGCAGCCTGTCCTCGTCCTCGGCGGGAATGACCGCCGCCTCCAGAACCGCCGGATGGCCCGCGAGCGCGGTCTCCACCTCGAACGGCGAGACCCACACGCCGCCGACCTTGAACATGTCGTCGGCGCGTCCGCAATAAGTGTAGCGGCCGGTGGCGTCGCAGGTGAATTTGTCGCCGGTGCGCGTCCATTCGCCCTGAAACGTCGCGCGGCTTTTTTCGCGCTGGTTCCAATAGCCGTCGCCGGCCGAGGCGCCGCGCACATAGAGCTCGCCGATTTCGCCGTCGGCCGTGGGCTGCATCTTCTCGTCGAGCAGGCGCAATTCATAGCCCGGCACCGCCCTGCCGGACGTGCCATAGACGATGTCGCCCGGCGCGTTGGCGAGGAAGATGTGCAGCATCTCCGTCGAGCCGACGCCGTCGAGGATGTCGACGCCGAAGCGGGCGCGCCAGGCCTTGCCGATATGCGCCGGCAGCGCCTCGCCCGCCGACGTGCAGATGCGCAGGCGCGGCGAGCCGCGCCGCTCGGCATGATTGCGATCGTTGAGCATGGCGGCGAACAGCGTCGGCACGCCGCAGAAGATTGTCGCTTCGGATTTCTCCAGCGCGTCGAAAACGGCGGCCGGCGTCGGCCGCGCGGACAGGAGATAGGCGGTCGCGCCGACGTGAAGCGGAAACGTCAGCGCGTTGCCGAGCCCGTAGGCGAAGAACAGTTTGGCCGCCGAATAGACGAGATCGTCTTCGCGAATTTGCAGCACTTGCCGCCCGAAGGTCCGCGCCGTATCGCTCAGGCTCGAATGGACATGGCGCACGCCCTTGGGCGCGCCGGTCGAGCCCGAGGAATACAGCCAGAAGCATGGCTCGTCGGGATGGGTCGGCGCGACAACCACGTCCGCGGATTCGCCGGCGAGCGCCTCTTCAAGCGCAATCGTCCGCCCGCCCGCTTCGCCGTCGGCGAGGATCACGTGAGCGAGGTCGGGGGCGCGGGCCAGGGCGGGCTCCAGGGTCGGCCACAGCGCGGCCGACGCGACCAGCGCCTTGGCGCGCGAATCGGCGAGCATGTAGGAATATTGTTCGGTGGTCAGCAGCGTGTTGAGCGGGATCGGCACGACGCCGGCGCGGATCGCGCCGAGAAAGACCACCGGAAAACGCGTCGTATCGAGCATCGCCATGGCGATGCGGTCCTCGCGCCGCAGGCCGAGCCGCGCAAGCAGGCGCGCGAAACGGCAGGTCTGCGCCTGCAGCGCGCCGTAGGTGATCGCGCGCCCCGCTTCAAGGAACGCCGGCTTGTCGCCACGCCCCTCGGCGACATTGCGATCGACAAGGTCGGCGCAGGCGTTGGCGACCGAGGAAGCGCCCATTGTGGTCCCGCCCTCCCTTGGCGAGTCGTTCGCCAATCCGGGCGCGACTGCGCTAAAATTCATATTCGGCGCCCGGGCCTGTCCATGTCAAGGCAGGAATGTAGTATGTCGCGTGCGCGCCGGCGCGGCGCCGATAGGTCTGCCTTCCCCGCTCAAACTTCACATGCCCCAGCGGCGCACGAACCAGGTTTTGACCAGATGCGTCAGGACTGCGTAGCTCGCCAGGAATGTTGCGATGAAAGCCCAGTAGAGCGGCGGCACCGGCGTAAACTTCAACGCGTCCCCTAATGGCGTAAAGGGCAGCGCTATGCCGATCGCGCAGATGATGACGCTCGTTGCGATAAGGGCCGGGCTGGCGTGGCTTTGCAGAAAAGGGATCTTCGCGGTGCGGATGATGTGAATGATGAGCGTCTGCGTCAGGAGGGATTCGACGAACCAGCCGGTCTGAAACAGGGTCGGATTGGTCCAGCAATCGAATACATAGAGCATGGTGAAGAAGGTCGCGTAGTCGAAGATCGAACTGATCGGCCCGATGAAGACCATGAACTTGAAGATATTGCCGATGTCCCATTTGCGCGGGACCGCGAGATAGTCCTCATCGACGTTGTCGGTCGGGATGGCGGTTTGCGAGAAATCGTAGAGCAGGTTGTTGGTGAGCACCTGGATCGGCAGCATCGGAAGGAAGGGCAGGAAGATGCTGGGGCCGAGCACGCTGAACATATTGCCGAAATTCGAACTCGCGCCCATCTTGATATATTTGGTGATATTGCCGAAGACCTTGCGCCCCTCGATGACGCCTTCCTGAAGCACCATCAGGCTCTTTTCGAGCAGGATGATGTCGGCCGATTCCTTGGCGATGTCGACCGCCGTGTCGACGGAGATGCCGACGTCGGCGGCCTTGAGCGCGGGGCTGTCGTTGATTCCGTCGCCGAGGAAGCCGACGACGTGACCCTTGGAGTGAAGCGCGCCGATCACGCGCGCTTTCTGCGCTGGAGAGAGCTTGGCGAAGACCGTGGTGGATTCCGCGAGCCCGGACAAAGCCCCGTCATTCATTTGTTCGATTTCAGGGCCTAGGGCGACGCTATCTATCGCGAGCCCGACTTCGCGGCAGATTTTGCGGGTGACGATTTCGTTGTCGCCGGTGAGAATCTTGACCGCTACGCCCGATCGATTGAGCGCGGCGATGGCGGCGCCGGCGCTCTCCTTCGGTGGGTCGAGAAAGGCGATATAGCCGAGCAGCGTCAGGTCGCTCTCGTCCTCGACCGAATAGCTTGACTTGAGGCTGGAGATTTCCTTGTAGGCGATCGCGACGACGCGGAAACCATCCTCATTGAGCGCCCGAGTCTCGGCCTTCGCAGTAACGAGATGAGAGGGGTCCAAGGCCCCGCATTCACCTTCGAGTTCATAAAGTTTGCACGCGGCGAAAACTTCCTCGACCGCGCCTTTGCAGATGAGGACATGCGTCTCGTCTTCTCGCGACAGAATGACGGAAAGTCGCCTGCGCACAAAGTCGAACGGAATTTCGTCGATATTCTTGTATTGATGGCGCAAATGAAGGTTCTTGCCGAGGTCGACATGTTGCAGGACCGCGACGTCAAGCAGGTTTCTCAGGCCGGACTGGTAGTGACTGTTCAGATAGGCGTACTCCAGAACCCGTTCGCAGTCTTCGCCGCGAATATCGAGACACAGCTTGAGGATGATGCGGTCTTGCGTCAGAGTGCCGGTCTTGTCCGTGCACAGGACGTCCATCGCCCCGAAATTCTGAATGGCGTGAAGGCGCTTCACGATCACGCGCTTTTTCGACATCGCGATCGCGCCTTTGGCGAGATTCACGGTGACGATCATCGGCAGCATTTCCGGCGTCAGGCCGACCGCGACGGCGACGGCGAACAACAGCGCCTCGAGCCAATCGTGCTTGGTGAAGCCATTGATCAGAAAAACAGCGGGA
>JBEKSH010000138.1:0-6780 GCA_049517235.1 Roseiarcus sp.
TGCGACCGGCGTCGTCGAAGGCGCCCATTTGCGTTTGAAGGCGATGATCGAACCCGAAAAGGAGCTTGCGCGCGGCGAGTTCGATGGCGCTCTGGCCTTCGCAGACGCGACGCCGACGTCGGGCGTTGCGGCGGTCGGTTATTCGGGCGCCGCGACCTTTTCGGGACAGATCAACGGCGCCGGCGCGCCGATGCCTTGGCAGGCTTCGGGCGTCCTGAAAGCGGACTTGCATGCGGCGTCGCTGGACAATCTCGACGTCCGTCTTGGGCGGGAGGATCGCGCGCTCGTCGCAAATGGCTCGGCGCAGGCGGTGTTTGGCGCAACGCCTCGCGCGAGCGTCGTCCTCACCGCCAAACAGCTCAATCTTGACGCATTGCTGCGAGCGGAAGGCGAGGATTCTGCGTCGCCCGCCCAAGCTTACGAGACTTTGAGCGCCGCTCTGGCGGGGCTTGGGACCGAGAACGGTCCGCCGATCGCGTTGTCTTTCGAGCTCCAGACGCCAGCGGCGATACTGGGCGGGGATACGGTCGCCGATGTTTCGCTATCCGCAGCGGCCGGTCCTGGGGAACCCATCGCCGGGAAATTGGAAGCCAGTCCGCCGGGGCGCAGTCACATCCTGGCGTCGGGCGCGATCGATCTTGGTCCTGCCTTCGGTTTCAAGGGCCGCGTGGAGGCGCGAACCGATGAGGCGCAACGCCTGCGCGAATGGCTTACGTTGCGCGCGCCCGAGCTAGGCTCGCGCCTCGCGGCCGTTAGCGATCTACTGCCCTATCGGTCGGCCTCGGCGATCGGCGAAATGGATTTCTCGGCGGCGGGCCTCGTCGCGCGAGATTTGAATCTCGTGCTGGAGCGATCGGCGTTTACGGGAACCGTGGCTCTGACGCGGGCGGTGGGGGCCGAGCGTGGGCGCCTGTTCATGGACCTGCAGACCGATTCGCTCGACTTCGACGCGCTTCCCAATGTCAGCGCGAGCGGGGATTTTTTCGCGGATATCGATCTTTCGCTCACTCTCGACGCGCGCGCGATCCTTATCGCGCGATTGGGAGAAGGGCGTGTCGAGGGTGGGTCGCTGGCGCTGAGGCTGACCAAACAGGGCGAAAATGTCCGGCTCGATCGTTTGTCGATCGACGCTCTTGGCGGCGCGTCGGTGGAAGTGAGCGGAGCGATCGATGAGAAGGGCCGTTGGCTTCGCGCCAAGATCGACGCAGCTCGGTTGCGCGACTTCGCGTTGCTCGTTCGCCGCGTGGCGCCGGGGCCAGTCAGCGAAATGCTCATTGATCGATCAGCAGCGCTTTCGCCCACCAAACTGACCTTGAACGCGCAATCCTCAGGCGCGAGCGGGGATATCGCCGCCCTGGCGGATTCGCTCAGCATTGACGGTACTGCGGGAGTGACGCGCATCAGCGCCAAATTGGATCACCCAGCTGGCGATGCGAGAGCCCTTAGCGGCACACTTTCGCTCGATGCGCCGGACGCCGCGCCGCTGTTGCGGCAGATCGGGTTGTCGGCCGTGTCGCTTTCTGGATTGGGGCGCGGTCGCATCGCCGCCTCGGTCCGTGGGCGCTGGGGCGAGGACCTCGAAGGGGAAATCGGCGCTTCGCTCGCCAGCGCCGACCTTGCTTGGCGCGGGCGGCTGTCGCCCAAAGCGCTGGAAGCCGATGACGTCCCTATTTTTGAAGGCTCAGGCAGCATAAAGGCCATCAACGCCGCGCCGCTTTTGGCTGTCCTAGGAGTGGCGTCGCCCGGTCTGACCTTGGCGATCCCGACCGACATTTCGGCGCAGCTGACCTGGCGCGGCGACCAACTCAAACTTTCGCAGCTGAAAGGCGCGGTCGGCCGTGTGCATTTCGCGGGGGATTTGACCTATCGGTCGGCGCCGACACAACCAATCCCTTTGATCCCGACCGATCCTGATCTGGCGCTCGCCCAGGCCGTCGCGGACGGCAATTCAGCTACGCCTGCGCCGCAACCGCAACTTGAGGGTGCCGTGTCGGTGGACCGATTGCCGCTCTCCGCGTTGACCGGTCTTGCGCTGGGCCCGCCGCAGGCAACCATGACTGGTGCGCTTTGGTCTGACGTCAAGTTTTCTGCCGGCCTTGCCAACGCGCCGTCCGCTGACATCGCGCTCAAGATCGCCGCGCTCGATGTCGCTGATAATCTTGTCGCCTACGACGCGAGCGCTCGGCTGAAGCTTGGGCGGGGCTTCGTCAGCCTGGACGAGTTGTCGACGCATGTCGCCGGCGGCGCTGTCGCCGGCCGCGTAACCATTCGAAGAGACGGGCCGGACGCGTCGCTTGCGGGGCGCCTCTCGATCGAGCCTGTTGTTGTTGAGCGGCCGAGCTTCGTGGGGCGCCTATCGGGTGGGATGGAATTCGCCGCCACAGGACAGAGCGCGAGCGCGTTAGTGGCGGGGCTGGCCGGAACGGGCCAAATTCGGATTTCGGGCGCGCGGATACCGCGTCTCGATCAGGGCGCCGTTGGCCGAATTGTCGAAAAAGCGGAGTCCTCCGACTATGCGATCGACGAGACGAACGTTAATCACGCGCTCGATCTGGAGTTTAACAAACAAGCGTTGCGCATTCCCGACGCCAACGCTCCGGCATCGCTTACGGCAGGAGTTGTACGCTTTGGTCCATTCGGGGCGCGGGACGCCAGGGACGAGGCGAAGCTGGATGCGAGTTTCGACATCCGGTCGTTCGTCTTGGAGATACGCACCGCTCTCACTGAATTGCAAACTCCGAAGTTCTGGAGCGGAGCACCGCCGGCCGTCAATGTCGTCTTGAAGGGGCCAATTGAGGCGCCGGCGCGCGAAATCGATTCCAGCCTCCTTGTGGCAGGTTTGTCGGCTCAGGCCATCGCGCGGGAGACCGAGAGAATCGCGGCCCTGGAATCGGACATACGCGAGCGCGCGTTCTTCAACCGGCGGCTCAAGGCTAATCAATTCATGCGTCGCCGCGAATTGGAGCTGGAGGCCTACGCGCTTGAGAAAGCGCGGCTCAAGTGGGAAGAGGACCGCCGGCGCGTAGAAGCCGAAACATTGAAAGCGGATGAGGAAAAGCGCAGGGCCGCGACGCCTGATCCGTCTTTGGCGCTGTCGCCGCCAGCGCCTGCGGCGACGCCGCGTGATCCCTTGCAGTCAGCCACGAGCACGTTCTCACCACCCCCGCAAGCCCCCTTGCCTGCGCCGCGTCCGCCACAACAGGTCGATCCAGCCGCGAGCGGCATCTATTGAATCGCGCTTTCGAACACGAAGACGCGGATCGCCGACGACAGGTTCGCCCGCCCGCGTCCGGCGTCGATTTCGGCGACGAGGGCATTGATCGACTGAGAGCGCTGCTTGGCCAAGACCTGAAGTTCGCGCCAGAACGCATCCTCGAGCGAAATGCTGGTGCGGTGCCCGGCGATGACGAGGGATCGTTTGAACACGCCAGTTCTCGGCCGCGTCGATCCGCCGTTGACGGATTGGGGCGCGTCAATCGGCATCGCCTCGCTCCGGCCTCCGATGGGCTTCGAGACGGCGGTCGGCTAAGGCGCGTTCGGCCTTCGCCTTGCTTTTCACGCTTTTCGATACGCCAAATACAATGCGACTGGCTGCCGCCTTCGCCTCAGCCTGCGAGCTCGCCTGACGTTTTCTCGCTCTGCGAAGATTGATGATGTCGCCCATGTTCGCCGTGCGTCGCCGCGTCACTTCTTGCGAAAAGCGTCGATCGAAACGACCTTGGCCGGTTCGGCTTTTTCGGCCGCTTTCGGGGCTGCAACGGGACCTGTCGAGGCTTCCGTGGGTTTGCTCGTCGCCGACGCCTTTGACGGGGATGTCGGGCCCTGAGCCCGCTTGGAAGGCGCCTCCGGCTCGCTTTTGCCCTTCGGCGCCAAATTGGGGCTCGCCGCCGGGGATGCATTCCCTAGCTCGGCGACTTCCGGCACCATAAACTTGAAGCCGAATGTTGGCACAGACGGATCGCTGAAACCAGTTATCGCGGCGAACGGGATGGCGAGCCGTTCCGGCTTTCTCGAAAAAGAGAGGCTGACCTCGAAGCCCTCTCCATTAACCGCCAGATCCCAGAACTCGTGCTGGAGAATGATGGTCATTTCGTCGGGGTATTTTTGGCGCATCGCCGCAGGGACCATCACTCCAGGCGCCCGGGTCTTGAAAGAGATGTAAAAATGATGGTCGCCGGGCAGTCCGTTGCGGGCGGCGTCGCCGAGCACCTTACGCACAACGGAGCGCAGGGCGTCCTGGACCAGAAGATCATATCGAATATGGTCGGTCGGCATCGTACGTTTGCGCTCGCGCCTCTTAGCCAAGAATTAGCGGAGTGAAGCGACCATTGCAATTGCGAGCTTTCAAAACCCAAAGGCGCTGAAAAAAGTGGAGGCTTCTGTTGCCAGGCGCCTCCGAGCCCCGCCTAAAGGTGCGAACCCTCAGGACTTGATTTCCAGTACCAGCGCCGCATTACGCGGCGAGGGCCACCGGGGCATAGTTGTCATTAGCAACTATAGGTTTGACCCGATAACGGCGGTATCATGCCGAGCGAAAGAGCACCCTTTACATCCCCCGTCGAACCTATTTCGCCCCCGCCACAGCCCGCCTTCCGCCGCGTAGAACGCGGTGCGGGCTTTGGTGGAGGCGCCGGGTACCGCCCCCGGGTCCGAAAGACTTATTCCGATGTCGATTTATCGCCATAGCCGCCTTGCGACGGCAAGACCAACATAGGCGCGACCGTGCCCATTGGGAAGAGCTCAGTAGGAAATAGTCCCCAGTTTTGGGCTGCTTAGTCCACGCCAGCTTTGACGAGCTTGTAGACGATCGCATCGACCAGCGCCTGGAATGACGCGTCGATGATATTCCCGGAGACGCCGACGGTCGACCAGCGCGCGCCCGTGGAGTCGCCAAATTCGATCAGAACTCGGGTCACTGCGTCCGTGCCGCCCTGAAACACCCGGACGCGGTAATCGAGCAGCTCAAGGTCCTCGATGTGGCGCTGATAGACACCAAGGTCCTTGCGCAAGGCAAGATCAAGCGCATTAACCGGACCATTGCCCTCGGCGGCGGAAATCAGCGTCTCACCGCGAATTTTGATTTTAACGACGGCCTGGGAAGCGGAGACGAGGGCGCCGCTGGCGTTGAACTTGCGTTCGACATTGACGCTGAAGCCTTCGACTTCGAAGAAGGCCGGAGTCTCGCCGAGCGAGCGCCGCGCGAGTAATTCGAAGGAAGCGTCGGCGGCTTCATAAGCATAGCCTTCCGCCTCTTTGGCCTTCACCTCGTCAAGCAGGAACGACAGCCTGGGATCGTCGCCGCGCACCGCGACGCCAAGGCGCGCCAGTTGCGCGACGAGGTTGGATTTGCCGGCCTGGTCAGAGACCAGAACGGCGCGGGCATTGCCGACGCTCTCGGGCGACACATGTTCATAAGTGCGAGGGTCCTTGGCCAGCGCTGATGCGTGAATGCCTGCTTTTGTCGCGAAGGCCGAGGCGCCGACATAGGGCGCGTGGCGATCGGGCGCGCGATTGAGCAACTCGTCGAATGCGTGCGATATCTTTGAAATCTCGCTCAGGGAGTTACGCGTCACGCCGGTCTCGAAGCGCTCGCTCAATTCGGGCTTCAACAGAAGCGTGGGGATCAGCGAGACCAGATTGGCGTTGCCGCAACGCTCACCGAGCCCATTCAGCGCGCCTTGAATTTGCCGGGCGCCCGCGCGCAACGCCGCCAACGAATTGGCGACCGCGTTCTCGGTGTCGTTATGCGCGTGAATCCCAAGATGGTCGCCTGGAATAGCGCGGGCGACTTCCCGAACGATGCGTTCGACTTCATCGGGTAAAGTGCCGCCGTTGGTGTCGCACAGCACGATCCAACGCGCCCCCGCAGCATGCGCCGCGCGGGCGCAGCTCGACGCATAGCTGGGATTGGCCTTGTATCCGTCGAAAAAATGTTCGCAATCGACCATCGCCTCGCGGCCCGCTTTGAGCGCCGCTTTCACGCTTGCCTCGATACTCTCCAGATTTTCATCGAGCGTGCAGCCCAGCGCGACATGAACATGATAGTCCCAGGACTTGGCGACGAAGACGATTGAATCGGCGTCGGCGGCAAGGAGAGCCGCGACGCCCGGATCGTTCTGGGCGGATCGTCCGGCCCGCTTGGTCATGCCGAAAGCCGCGAAACGGGCGCGCATCGGTGGCTTGCGCTCGAAAAATTTCGTATCGACCGGATTGGCGCCGGGGTAGCCGCCTTCGACATAGTCGACCCCAAGGCGATCGAGCATGGCGGCGATCTGACGCTTGTCTTCGAGCGAAAAATCAACGCCCGTCGTCTGCGCGCCATCGCGCAGGGTCGTGTCGAAAAGGTATAGGCGTTCGCGCGTCATTTTGATTGAACCGCTAGTGAGGCCTCGACAGGGGTCGGTGGGCGTGATTGGCTGCGGCGAGCCGCTTGACCATGGTCGTATTGGCGAGCCATTCGCCGTTCAGCTGGATCATGTTGCGCCGCTCCGCGACAAATCCCTGACGCTCGAAACTCGCTCGGGCAGTGTCGCTAACGTCGCTGGTCAATTGCTTGGCGCCGCGCGCCGTCGCGAGTCGCGTCAACGCATCGATCAACGCGGAGCCGACGCCGCGCCGCGCGAACTCGGGGTCGACATAGAGCATGTCGATGACTTCAGCGCCTTTCAGGCTGCCAAAGCCGACCGGCTCCCCTGACACCGTGGCGACCAGCGTAAGCGCCTGCGCGAGACGCGCGCCAAAGGCGGCAACGTCGTCCGCCCTCGCGGCCCAGACCCGGCG
>JBEKSH010000139.1:0-6762 GCA_049517235.1 Roseiarcus sp.
CAATCCCGGCGTGGCGGCGCAAACGCGACTGAGCCTCATTTCCCACTCGCTCGACCGCATGGAGAAGCGGCAGATCGCGGCGCTCGGGCGAATCGGATCGGCGGCCGTCGAAACGATCACGCGTCTGCGCGGCGTCATGGATGAGGCCGGCATCGCGCCCGACAGGCTCGCGCCGCCGCCCCAGGCGCCCGGCGGCGTCGGCGGGCCCTACATCCCCGTCAAGGTCGACGCGAACGCGCCCGCCTTCGACAAGGCGGTGTCAAGCGTCGAGCGCAGCCTGGTCGTCGAAGATCGCCTTCGCCGCGAGGTCCCGTTCGCGCCGGTGCGCCGCCCGTTGATCGGCCAGGCCGACGTCTCCTCTCCCTACGGCTACCGCCCCGATCCATTCCTGGGCCGGCTCGCCCTGCATCCCGGCGTCGATCTGGTGCAGGCCTTTGGCGCGACCGTCAAGGCGACGGGCGCCGGCCGGGTCGTCCATGCCGGTCCGATGGGCGGCTACGGCAATATGGTCGAGATCGACCATGGCGGCGGTCTGGCGACGCGCTACGGCCATTTGTCCGAGATCTTCGTCGAGGAAGGCCAGGAAGTGGAGGCCGGCGCGGCGCTCGGTCGCCTCGGCTCGACGGGCCGCTCCACCGGTCCCCATCTGCATTACGAAGTGCGGGTCGACGGCGAACCCGTCGATCCCACGCGCTTCCTGCACGCCGGCGACGGGCTGCTGACCGCCGAGTGAAGCTGGCGAATCTCCGCCGGGCTCTCTCGCGGCGCCCGGACGCGCTTTGCGCGGCGGCAGCACAGTGAATTTGCTTCGCATCAATGTTGCCGTCCGACGTCTCGTCCTGACGGAGGATATTGTTCGAAGAGCCGACAATTCTTCGGGATCGCGCCTTCGGGGAAGCGCGCCGACGCCAGTCGCGAAGCATCGGCCGCGCCGAGCCGTTGTCGGCAATTGGCGCAGGCGGCAGCAGACGCCGAACGACTACAAATATATCGAATATTTCAAACAAATTGAATCTATCCGATCAATACTATGGTTTCGCTGACCCAGAGTTTAGATGAATACCAAGAATATTGACTCGACCTATTCGCTATTTTACATTACGATACGTTTACTTATTCCATTGCGGAACCGGCGCCGCCGGCGACCAAAAGCGAATTCCGCGGGCCCCGGCTGGCCGCATGGCGTTGTTGGCGTGAGGAATGACACATGCGTTCGGCGTTTGTTGCGGCGGTTTCATCTCCTGTCGGCGCAGCGGCGCCCGGTGAAATCCCGCGCAAAGCCAATCGCGCCAACCCCGCGTCATGATCAACCTCGTCAATTCCGTCGCCGATCTGACCGCCCTGCGCGACAGGGAGGAGCTTGAGATCGCCGTAGCGCTGGTGGCCGCCGATTTGTCGGGGGCCTCGGGCGGCAGGGTGTGGCGTCTCGCCCGCCATCTGGGCGAACTTCGGCTGCACGAGCGCGCGCGCCTGGCCGATCGCCGCGTCATCATATCCGACATGCCCGCCGACCTCAGCGATCTGCCGACGCTCGATTCGCGCCAGGAATTGCGCGCCTGCTACGAAAGCCAAAGGCCCGCGCCGGTGAATCTCGTCCACGACGGGCGGCGCCGCCACGTGTTCCCGATGATGGGCCCAGGCGGGGTCGCCGGCTTCCTCGAAATTTGCGGCGCCGCGCCTCTGCGCGACGACCAGCGGGAGCTGGTGAGCGGCTTTCTTCGAATTTATCAAAACCATCTCAACATCCTCGACTATGGCGAAAACGACGAGCTCACCGGCCTGCTGAACCGCAAGACCTTTGACGCCGCTTTCGCCTATCTGACGCGGATAGAGGCGCCGAGCCGGCCCTGCGCGGTTCCGTTCGTGCGGGTTGAACGGCGGCGCCCGGCCAGCCCCGATCAGCCGCGCTGGCTCGCCGTGCTGGACGTCGACTTTTTCAAACGCGTCAACGACCGCTTCGGCCATCCCTGCGGCGACGAAGTGCTGGTCCTGCTGGCGCGACTGATGCGCGCTTCCTTTCGCGAATCGGACCGCCTGTTCCGCTGCGGGGGCGAGGAATTCGTGGCGATTCTGGAGCCGACCGAGGCGCAATATGTCGGGGGGATCCTCGAGCGCTTCCGCGCCGCGGTCGAAGCCTATGCGTTTCCCCTCGTCGGCCGCGTCACCGTCAGCATCGGCTATACCCGCGTCGCCCCCCGCGACAATGGACTGACCGCTTTCGGTCGCGCCGACGAAGCCCTTTACGCCGCCAAGCGGCAAGGCCGCAACCAGGTGGTCTGCTACGAAGATCTAGCGAGCGCGGCGCTCGGGCCAGCCAACGCGCGGGGCGCGGCCGACGCCCAGGCGCATGAGCGCGCGATCCCGAAGGGTTCCGGGCTTCCCGGGCAGGATCATGCGTGAAAACGAGATGTTGGACGGCTGGATCGATTCGATCCGAATGAACTCGCGTTAGCGCGCCTCCGCGAATTCGCCCGGCCGCGTCGCGCGCGCCAGAGCGTCGAGCACGGCGTTGATCATGCCGGATTCTTCGCGGGCGAAGAAGGCGCCGGCGATGTCGACATATTCCTTGATCGCGACGCGCGCCGGAACGTCCGGCCGCGCCTTCAATTCATAGAGACCGGCGCGCAGAATCGCCCGCATCAGCGCTTCGACGCGGCGCAGCGGCCAGCCTTGCGACAGCGTTTCGTCAAGCCTGCGGTCGATCGCGTGCTGGTCGGCCAGAACGCCGGCCACGACGTCGCGAAAAAAGGCGAGTTCGGCGGGCTTGTATTGGTCGCCCTCGACCTCCTGGCCGATCCAATGGGCCTCGAACTCGGCGAGGATGTCGTTGAGGCCCTTGTCCGCCACCTCCATTTGATAAAGCGCCTGCACGGCGGCGAGCCGCGCGGAGGAGCGCTGCTCGGCGCTGCTCATTGGGCGCCGAGTTGGCGCTTGAGCGCGGCGAGGGCGAGGGCGGCGCGCGCCGCGTCGCCGCCCTTGTCGCCGCGCGCGGGATCGGCGCGCGCCTCGGCCTGGGCTTCGTTCTCGACGGTGAGGATGCCATTGCCCAGCGCGAGGCCGCGCGCGACCGCCAGCCCCATCAAGGCGCGCGACGACTCGCCCGCGACGATCTCAAAATGATAGGTCTCGCCGCGGATGACGCAGCCCAACGCGACCGCGCCGTCATAGGGGCGGCCCTTTTGCGCCGCCGCGTCGAGCGCGAACGCCAGCGCGATGGGAATCTCCAAGGCGCCGGGCACGCGGAGAACCTCGCAGAATGCGCCGGCCGCCGCGATGGCGCGCTGCGCCCCCTCCAGCAATTGAGCGCCGATCGCGTCGTAGAATCGCGCCTCGACGATCAGGATTCTGCCGCCGCTCAACATCACGGGCGGCTTCGAGACATCGCGGCGCGGTTCGGCCATCTGTTGCTGCTGTCCGATGCTGGTTGGGCGATCGCAGGCGCCTGCCTTAAAGCGGACGGCGGCGCGAAGCAAGGCGGGCGGGGCGCGGGCGTCGCGCATCGCCCGCCGCGCCCTTGCCGATCCGCCGACCTGGATAGACCCGCCTCCTCTTTGAGGCCGCCAGCAACGCCTTGACGGCGCCGTCAACGCCCGCGCAAAAAGCGCCGTCCGCGGGCCTGCGGAGCGGACACGGACTTATCGACAGGAGCGAACACGATGACGATCACCCGAAATGTCGCCGTTCTGATCGGCAGCCTCCGAAAAGGCTCATTCAACAGGAAGCTGGCCGAGGCGCTCATCAAGCTGTCCCCGCAGCGATTGCGCTGCGAGGTCGTCGAGATCGGTCAGCTTCCCCTTTACAACCAGGACCTGGAGGACGGCGGCGATACGCCGGTCGCCTGGGCGGCGTTCCGCCGGAAGCTCGGGGAATTTGACGCGGTGCTGTTCGTCACGCCGGAATATAACCGCTCCGTTCCCGGCGGGCTGAAGAACGCGCTCGACGTGGCGTCGCGCCCGAGCGGCAAGAGCGTCTGGGACGCAAAACCCGCGGCGGTGGTCAGCGCGACGCCCGGAGCGATGGGCGGATTTGGCGCCAATCACCATCTGCGCCAGTCGCTGGTGTTCCTGAACATGCCCACTTTGCAGCAGCCGGAAGCCTACATCGGCCGCGCGGCGAGCCTGTTCGCGGACGACGGAGGCATCGCCAACGAGGGGACGCGCGAGTTCCTGCGCGGTTTCATGAACGCTTTCGCGGCCTGGATCGAAACCACCGTCAAGCATTGAAGCTCTACGGACAGCTCAGCGTTCGCACGGCGGGCGCCCTCGCAGCTGGGCGAGGCGCGTGAGACTCCCCTTCCCCATCACCGCGCCGGGAATTTGGCCGCCAGCGCCGCCGCGACGTTTGGCGGCGCGAAGGGCGAGGCGTCGCCGCCCATCGAGGCGATCTGACGCACCAGCGTCGCCGATATGTGACGAACCAGCGGCGAGGCCGGCAGAAACACCGTCGGCAAATGCGGCGCCATCTGCGCGCTCATCGCCGCCATCCGCATTTCATAGTCGAAGTCGGTGGCGTCGCGCAGGCCGCGCACGATGAAGGCGGCGCCGATCGCCCGCGCCGCGTCGACGACGAGCCCCGTGAAAACCATCGTCTCCAGCGCGCAGCCGGTCCCGGCCATCGCCGGCGCCGCCGCCTCCAGGATCAGCGCGCTGCGCTCGTCGGTCGAAAACAGACCGGCCTTATTCGGATTGACGCCGATGCCGACCACCAGACGGTCGCAAAGCGACGTCGCCCGCTCGATCACGTCGAGATGGCCGTTGGTCAGCGGGTCGAACGAGCCGGAGTAGAACGCGATGCGGGGCATGGGTTAGGGTTAGCTGGCGATGAGGACGTCGGCAAGTGGCCGCCCCGCGAAGTTCATACGCGCCCTTCACGTCTTCAGCCGATACCCCGTCTTGAATATCCAGGCGACGATCGCCAGGCATATCGCCAGGAACACCAGCGTCATGCCGAGGCTGACGGCGACGCTGACGTCCGATACGCCATAGAAACTCCAGCGAAAGCCGCTCACGAGATATACCACGGGATTGGCGAGCGTCACGATGCGCCAGAACGGCGGCAACATATCGATCGAGTAGAAACTGCCCCCCAGGAAGGTCAACGGCGTGATCACCAGAAGCGGGATCATCTGCAGCTTCTCGAAACTGTCGGCCCAGATGCCGATGACAAAACCGAACATGCTGAAGGTCGCCGCCGTCAGCAGCAGGAAGGCGACCATCCAGAAGGGGTGGTCGATCCGCAGCTCGACGAACAGGGCCGCCGTCGCCAGCGTGATCAATCCGACAATGACAGACTTGGTGGCCGCCGCGCCGACATAGGCGATCACGATCTCGATCGGGGAGACCGGCGCGGACAGCAGTTCATAGATCGTGCCGACGAAGCGTGGAAAATAGATGCCGAACGAGGCGTTGGAGATGCTCTGGGTCAGCAGCCCCAGCATGATCAGGCCAGGCACGATGAAAGCGCCGTAGCTCACGCCGCCGATCTGCGCCATGTGCGAACCGACGGCGGCCCCGAACACCACGAAATAGAGCGAAGTGGACAACACCGGCGACACGACGCTCTGCAGCAGCGTGCGCCGGGTTCGGGACATTTCGTAGAGGTAGATCGAGCGGATCGCCTGGAGGTTCATCGAGCCTCCCTGACCAGGGTGACGAAAATGTCTTCCAGGGAGCTCTGCTCGGTCAGCAGGTCCCTGAAGGATATGTTCGCCGCCGCGATATCGCGGAGCAACGCCGTGACGCCATCGCGCTCGCCGGCCGTGTCGTAGGTATAGACGAGCTCCTTGCCGTCGGCCGCGAGCGCAAGCGGATAGGCGGCAAGCGCGGCGGGGATATGCGCAAGCGGCTCGTCGAGCAGCAGACTCAGGCGCTTCTTGCCGAGCTTGCGCATCAACTCCCGCTTGTCCTCGACCAGGATCAATTCGCCCTTGCTGACGACCCCGATGCGGTCGGCCATCTCCTCGGCCTCTTCGAGATAGTGGGTCGTCAGAATGATCGTCACGCCGGAGTCGCGCAAGGAGCGCACCAGGCGCCACATGTCGCGGCGTAGTTCAACGTCGACGCCCGCCGTCGGTTCGTCCAGGAACAAAATCCGCGGTTCGTGGGACAGCGCCTTGGCGATCATCAGGCGGCGCTTCATGCCGCCGGACAGCGTCGCGATCTTGCTGTCCTTCTTGTCCCACAGGGAAAGGTCCTTCAGCACCTTCTCGATATAGGCGGGGTTGGGGCGCTTGCCGAACAGGCCGCGGCTGAGGCGCACGGTGCCCCACACGCTCTCGAACGCGTCGGTGGTCAGTTCTTGCGGCACGAGGCCGATCAGCGATCGCGCCGCGCGATAGTCGCTGACGATGTCGTGTCCGTCGGCCCTGACCGAGCCCTCGCTCGGCGTGACGATGCCGCAGATGATGCTGATGAGGGTGGTCTTGCCGGCCCCGTTCGGCCCCAGCAGCGCGAAAATCTCGCCGCGACGAATGTCGAGCGTGACATCCCGCAAGGCGGCGAAACCGGAAGCGTAGGTCTTCGAAAGATGGCTGACGGCGATGATCGGCTGCATGATGAGAAATGGCTCCCGAGGTCAGCCTTGGAGACCTCCTGACCTGAAAAGCGATCCTTTCAGCCGTCGATATAATCCCTCTTACGCCTCCGTTTCGTCCGCCCCCTCCTCGCCGTCCGGCTCGGATATCCGCTCGACCGAGACGACCCGCTCCTTTTCGGCGGTGTCGAAGACGATGACGCCTTGCGTCGCGCGGCCGGCGACGCGAAT
>JBEKSH010000140.1:0-6742 GCA_049517235.1 Roseiarcus sp.
CTGCGCCATTTTCCTCCCCTCTGGTCAGGCCGGCTCGTCGCCGCCCAGGCGATCGACAAAGGCGCGAACGGCGGCGCCGGCGCGGCCGAGCAGCCGCGCCGCCTCGCTATTGGCCGCCAGCAAAGAGCGGTTTCTGTCGAGCGCCCCGTCGAGCTCCACGGCGAGCCGCGCGCGGTCGTCCTGCATCAGCGCGAGCTCTTCCTGCGCGTCGCCTTGCGCGCTGTCCTGCCGCAGGCGCCGCTCGACCGCCGCTTCGAGCAGATCGATGGCGGCGCGCAGTCGCTTCAAGGACGGCTCCAGAGGATCGGCGGCCATGCTGATTCCGGGGGTTGCCCTCCAATGTTTACGCTTCGGTTGAAGCCGCCGTCAACGCGGCGGGTGCAGTAATTGGGTGGACAATTCATGCGGCGGCGCGGCATGCCAGCGCCGTGCTCGCCGTCAGGGCCAAACCGCTTGACGGCGTCTTGGCGGCGTGGCCCGCGAGGGGAAACCTCACGCGCGCGAACGTCAGTGCGGCGGAAAGACCGAGAATTGAATGCCCTGGCCGCGCAGGGCGCCGCGATTGACATCCCCAACCATGGCGCCTATCAAACCGGACCTTGCGAAGGATGGGCGCCCCGGCTCGCCGGCGCTTGTTGGGGGGAGCAATATGGCGTCGGTTGTGACCCATGACTCAATGGCCAACGCCATCCGCGCGCTGTCGATGGACGCGGTTGAAAAGGCCAAGAGCGGCCATCCCGGCCTGCCGATGGGCGCCGCCGACATCGCGACCGTGCTGTTCCGCGACGTGCTGAAATTCGACGCCGCCGACCCCCAATGGCCCGATCGCGACCGGTTCGTGCTGTCGGCCGGCCACGGCTCGATGCTGCTCTATTCGCTGCTCTATTTGACCGGAGTCGGGGGCGCCGACGGCCTGACGATCGACGATCTCAAGAACTTCCGTCAGCTCGGCTCCAAGACGCCGGGCCATCCCGAATACGGCCACACGATCGGCGTGGAGACGACGACCGGCCCGTTGGGCCAGGGCCTGGCGACGGCGGTCGGCATGGCTTTGGCCGAGCGGATGCTCGCCGCCGAATTCGGCGACATCGTCGACCACCACACCTATGTGCTGGCCTCCGACGGCGACCTCATGGAAGGGGTCAGCCAGGAAGCGATCGCCATCGCCGGTCATCTGAAATTGTCCAGGCTGATCGTCCTCTATGACAACAACGGCGTTACGATCGACGGCAAGACCTCGCTTTCCGATTCCGTCGATCAACTCGGTCGCTTTCGCGCCGCAGGTTGGCGGTGCGCGCCGGTCGACGGGCATGACCAGGCCGCGGTGTTGCGCGCCTTGCGCGCCGCCAAAAGGGCGGACAAGCCGACGCTGATCGCCTGCAAGACGACGATCGGCTTCGGCGCGCCGACGCGCGCGGGCACCAGCAAGGCGCATGGCGAGGCGCTCGGCGCCGCGGAGATCGCCGGAGCGCGGCTGGCCTTGCACTGGCCCTACGAGCCTTTCGTCGTGCCGGAGGAAATCCTGAAGGCCTGGCGCGCCGTCGGCGCCAAGGGCCGCAGCCCGCGCAAGCGGTGGAGCCGCCTGCTCGAGGCGCGCCCTGCCGAACAACGCGCCGAGTTCGAGCGCCGCATGCGCGGCGATCTGCCCTTGAGCCTGGCCGAGACGATCGACGCCTATAAGCAGAAGCTCGCGCTTGAGGCGCCGGAAATCGCCACCCGCAAGGCGGGCGAGGCGGCGCTGAAAATCATCGCGCCCGCCGTGCCCGAACTGATCACCGGTTCGGCCGACCTCACCCCCTCGAACAATACGAAGGTCGAGGCGACGCGCGACATCACGCCGGACGACAAGTCCGGCCGCTATATCCACTGGGGCATCCGCGAACATGGCATGGCGGCGGCCTGCAACGGCCTGTCGCTGCACGGCGGCTTCATCGCGTCGGGCGCGAGCTTCCTGGTGTTCACCGACTATTGCCGGCCCGCGCTGAGGCTCGCCGCGCTGATGGGCGTGCGCGTCACGCATGCGTTCACCCACGATTCGATCGGGCTCGGCGAAGACGGCCCGACGCATCAGCCGGTCGAGCATCTGGCGGCGCTGCGCGCGATCCCCAACCTGCTGCTGTTCCGCCCCGCCGATTCGGTGGAGACGGTGGAATGCTGGCAGGCGGCGCTGGAGGCGCGGACCTCGCCGTCGATCCTCGCCCTGACGCGCCAGAACCTGCCCGCCCTGCGGCGCGTCCATGTCGCCGAGAATCTTTGCGCGTTGGGCGCCTATGAGATTTCGCCGGCCGACGGGGAAGCGGCGGTGTCGATCTTCGCTTCGGGTTCGGAAGTGTCGATCGCCGTGGCGGCGCAGAAGATTCTTGGCGAACGGAATGTCGCGGCGCGCGTCGTGTCGGTGCCTTGCATGGATCTGTTCCTCGACCAGGACGAAGCCTACCGCGTCTTGGTGATTGGCGCGGCGAAGGTGCGCGTCGGCGTAGAGGCGGCGGTCCGCCAGGGCTGGGACGCGCTGATCGGCGACGGCCCGTTCATCGGCATGACCGGTTTTGGCGCGAGCGCGCCCTACAAGGCGCTTTACCAGCATTTCGGCATCACGCCGCAGGCGGTGGCCGACGCGGCGCTGGCGCGATTGGCCGGCTGAACAGCCGGGACATCGCCAGGATTGAGATGAATCAAGGCCGCGCCCCCGCGGCCGAATAGTTGAGATGAGTTAGATCAGGCAAGGAGACTGGCGATGACGGTGAAGGTGGCGATCAACGGCTTTGGACGCATCGGCCGCAACATTCTGCGCGCGATTGTCGAATCCGGGCGCACGGACATCGAGGTCGTCGCGGTCAATGATCTCGGCCCCGTCGAAACCAATGCACATCTGCTGCGCTTCGACAGCGTTCACGGCCGCTTTCCCCATTCCGTCGTGGTCGAGGGCGATACGATCAATGTCGGCGGCGGCAAGATCAAGGTCACCGCCATCAAGGACCCTTCCCAGCTCCCTCATGCGGCGTTGGGCGTCGATATCGCGCTCGAATGCACGGGCATCTTCACATCCAGGGAGAAGGCGGCGGCGCATCTGGCCGCCGGCGCCAAGCGCGCGATCGTCTCGGCGCCGTCCGACGGCGCCGACCTCACCGTGGTGTTCGGCGTCAATCACCACAAGCTGACGAAAGACCATCTCGTCATCTCCTGCGCGTCCTGCACGACCAATTGCCTGGCGCCGGTCGCCAAAGTGCTCAACGACGCGATCGGCATCGATCACGGTTTCATGACGACGATCCATTCCTACACTGGCGACCAGCCGACGCTGGACACTTTGCACAAGGACCTCTATCGCGCCAGGGCGGCCGCCCTTTCGATGATCCCGACCACCACCGGCGCCGCCAAGGCCGTCGGCCTGGTGTTGCCCGAGCTGAAGGGCAAGCTCGACGGCTCGGCGATCCGCGTGCCGACCCCCAACGTCTCGGTGGTGGATTTCAAATTCGTCGCCAAGCGCGCCACCAGCGTCGCCGAGATCAACGCGGCGATCAAGGCCGCCGCCGCCGAGGGCCCGTTGAAGGATATTCTCGGCTTCACGGATCAGCACAACGTCTCGGTGGACTTCAACCACGACAGCCGTTCCTCGATCTTCCACCTCGACCAGACCAAGGTCATCGACAGCACGTTCGTGCGCGTCCTTTCGTGGTACGACAACGAATGGGGCTTCTCGAACCGCATGGCCGACACAGCCGTGGCGATGGGCAAGCTGCTTTGAGGCGGGGATAAGGACGCGTATCGCCGGGGCGCCTTTGCCGGAACGTCCCGGCGGCGGGCTCGCGATCGCGTAGTCGGCCGCTCGCGAACGGGAGCGCGGGCGGCAAGTGGATCAACGCTCCCATAAGGCGTCAGGTCATGGCCGCTGCATTCCGCACCCTCGACGAGGCCGCCGTCTCCGGCCAGCGCGTCCTGCTGCGCGTCGATCTCAACGTGCCGATGGAGCACGGCAAGGTGACCGACGCGACCCGCATCGATCGCGTCCTGCCGACCATCCGCGAGATTTCCAAGAAGGGCGGCAAGGTCATCTTGCTCGCCCATTTCGGGCGTCCCAAGGGCGGGCCGGACGAGGCCAATTCCCTGCGGCCGGTCGCCGCCACGCTCGCCGAGCGTCTCGGCCAACCGGTCGCCTTCGCGGCGGACTGCGTCGGCGAGGTCGCGCAAGGCGCCATCGCCGCGATGAAGGACGGCGACGTTGTGCTGCTGGAGAACACCCGCTTCCACAAGGGCGAGGAGAAGAACGATCCGGCGTTTGTCGCGGAACTTGCGAAGTTGGGCGATCTCTATGTCAACGACGCCTTCTCGGCCGCCCACCGCGCCCATGCTTCGACCGAAGGCGTCGCCCACAAACTGCCGGCCTACGCCGGGCGCGCGATGCAGGCGGAACTGGAGGCGCTCGGCAAGGCGCTCGAGGCGCCCAAGCGCCCGCTCGTCGCCATTGTCGGGGGCGCCAAGGTCTCCAGCAAGCTCGACCTGCTCGGCAATCTCGTCGCCAAGGTCGACGCGCTGGTCATCGGCGGCGGCATGGCCAATACGTTTCTCAACGCGCAGGGTCTGCCGGTCGGCAAATCGCTGTGCGAGAAGGACCTCGCCGAAACCGCGCGCGGGATCATCGCCAAGGCGCAAGCCGCGCGCTGCGCGATCATCCTTCCCGTCGATGCGATCGTCGCCTACCATTTCGAGGCCAATGCGCCTTCGTTCAACTTTGGCGTCGAGGCGATCCCGGCCGAGGGAATGATGCTCGACATCGGCCAGCTTTCGATCGATCGCATCGAGGCGTCGATCAACGAGGCGGCGACTGTGGTGTGGAACGGACCGGTCGGCGCCTTTGAACTCGCCGGCTTCGAGCACGGCACGTTTGAGCTGGCGCGCCATGTCGCGCGGCGCACCAAGGAGGGCAAGCTCGTTTCGGTCGCCGGGGGCGGCGACACGGTCGCGGCGCTTAATGGGGCCGGCGTCGCCGACGATTTCACCTACGTGTCGACCGCCGGCGGCGCCTTCCTCGAATGGATGGAAGGCAAGGCCCTGCCGGGCGTCGAGGCATTGCGCAGCTAAAGGCGGCCGCGTTCAACAAAGAAATCCTTGGGGAGACAAATGGCGCGCATCACACTACGTCAATTGCTCGATCACGCGGCCGAACACGGCTATGGCGTGCCGGCGTTCAATATCAACAACATGGAACAGGCGCTGGCGATCGGCGAGGCGGCGAGCGCGCTCGACGCGCCGGTGATCATCCAGGCCTCGCGCGGCGCAAGAGCCTACGCCAATGACATCATGCTGCGGCACATGATGGACGCGCTCACCGAAATCTATCCGCAGGTTCCGATCTGCGTGCATCTCGATCACGGCAACGGGCCGGCGACATGCATGACGGCGATCCAGTCGAGCTTCACCTCGGTGATGATGGACGGGTCGCTCAAAAGCGACGGCAAGACGCCCGCCGACTGGGATTATAATGTCGGCGTCACCAAGGCGGTTGCCGAAATGGCGCATCTGGGCGGCGTGTCGGTCGAAGGCGAGCTTGGCGTGCTCGGCTCGCTGGAGACCGGCAAGGGCGACAAGGAAGACGGCCACGGCGCCGAAGGCGCGCTGAGCCACGACCAGTTGCTGACCAACCCGGACGAAGCGGTGAAATTCGTGCGCGAGACGAAAGTCGACGCGCTGGCCATCGCGATGGGCACGTCGCATGGCGCCTATAAATTCTCGCGCAGGCCCGACGGCGCGATCCTCGCGATGAACGTGATCGAGGAGATTCACCGCAAATTGCCGACCATGCATCTGGTGATGCACGGCTCGTCCTCGGTGCCGCAGGACCTGCAGGACATCATCAACAAGTTCGGCGGCAGGATGCCGCAAACCTGGGGCGTGCCGGTCGAAGAGATCCAGCGCGGCATCAAGCACGGCGTGCGCAAGATTAATATCGACACCGACAACCGCATGGCGCTCACCGGCCAGATCCGCCGGGTGCTCACCGAACATCCCGACGAATTCGATCCGCGCAAGTATCTCAAGCCGGCGATGGAGGCGATGGTGAAATTGTGCAAGCAGCGCCTTTCCGAATTCGGCGCGGCGGGCAACGCTTCGAAGATCAAGAAGGTCATTCCGCTCGCCGAAATGGCCAAGCGCTACGCGAGCGGCGAGCTTGATCCGAAGTTTGCGTGAGGGCGACGGGCGGATATGCGATTCCCGCATCAGGTGATTTCGTCATTGCGAGCGGAGCGAAGCAACCCAGAGATCGTGACGCTCGCGGATTGGCGCCGGCCTTGGGACCGCGACCGTCTTGGACGCCCGTCTCGGCGTAGGCGGTCCAACCATAGGTTTTCTTAGAAAGAGCGCTGGCGAGACGCCCGCGATTCCATGGGCAGCCGTCATGATCGCTGGATTGCTTCGCTCCGCTCGCAAAGATGGTGCGCGTTTCGCCGCGCGCAGCGCGTCACAGCGGCCCATCACCTTTCCGCCAGCAATTCCTGCGCGATCGCCGCCCATTCCGCATCGAGCGCCTCGCGGCAGAACGGCCGCCCGGCGCGGCGATACCAATAGGCCGCGTTGCCCGAATCGCCATCCTTGCGATGCAGATAGGCGTGCACCCAGTCGCCGCGGCCGCCCTCGTCGCTTTGGGCAAGCTGATGCGCGCGGTCGAAATCGCCGCGCGCGTCGTGCCAAAGCGCTTCCACCGCGGGGCTGAGGCCGGCGGGCGGGACGTGGGAGGCCAGAGATT
>JBEKSH010000141.1:0-6738 GCA_049517235.1 Roseiarcus sp.
AACCTCTGGGCGCGGCGATCCGTCCAATTGGGCGCGTCGCCAGAACGCGAGCCGCACAGTTTCCGTGGGCCGCCCGCTCTAGCGTTGGCGGGCGCCGACGTGAGGGGGCTGGAGGCGTGGAGCCCCGCCAAACAGCTTTTCTCGCAACGTTCCCGGCCGGTAGGCGGTCTTGTATCGGCCGCGGCGCTGAAGCTCGGGAACCAGCAGGTCGGCGACATCGGCGAACGTTTCTGGCCGCACCGCGAAGGCGAGGTTGAAGCCGTCGACATCCGTCTCGTCGATCCATGACTCCAGCTGGTCCGCGACCGTCTTCGGCGAGCCGACGATCACCGGTCCGATGCCGCCAATCGAGACATGTTCGGCGACCTCTTGCACCGTCCAGCTTCGATTCGGATCGGCGCGAGTGATATTTTCGAGCGCTGTGCGGCCCGCCTCGTTCACGACGTGTTGCACAACCTGATCGGGGTCCAGCCTGGAAAAATCAACCCCCGTCCATCCCGACATCAGTGTCAGCGCGCCCTCGAAATCGGCGTACCGGCGATAGTCTGCGAGCTTGTCCCGCGCTTCGGCGTCGGTCGGCGCGACGATTGCCGTGAGAAGCGCAAACATCAGGATGCCGTTGGGATCGCGGCCCTGTGCTTTCGCGCAATCGCGGATGGCGGCGACACGCGGCGCGATCACGCTTTTTGAGGGTCCCGACATGAAGACGCATTCGGCGTGGCGCGCCGCGAAGTCGCGGCCTGCCGGCGACGTCCCGGCCTGGTAGAGCACCGGCGTGCGTTGCGGCGATGGTTCGCTGAGATGCAGCGCGTCAACCTGGAAATTCGCGCCGTGGTGCCTCACCTTGCGCACGCGGTCCGGATCGGTGAAGACGCCAGTCGCCGCGTCAGCCTTCACGGCGTCGTCGTCCCAACTGCCTTCCCACAGCTTGTAGACGACTTCCATGTATTCGTCCGCGATAGCGTAGCGGTCGTCGTGGGCGGTCTGGCGCTCGTGTCCGGCGCCTTTGGCGGCGCTGTCGAGATAGCCCGTCACGATGTTCCAGCCGATGCGGCCCTCGGTCAGGTGATCCAGAGTCGACATCCGTCGCGCAAAGCCATAAGGCGGTTCGTAGGACAGGTTCACGGTCACGCCAAAGCCGAGATGCTTGGTCGCCGCCGCCATGGCGGGCACGAGCAGCAGGGGATCGTTGACCGGCGTCTGCGCGGCATGCGTCAGCGCCGCGCGCGCGTCGCCTCCGAACACGTCGTAGACGCCGAGCACGTCGGCGAGGAAGAGTCCGTCGAAGAGACCGCGCTCGAGGATCTGCGCCAGCTCGATCCAATAGCCGAGGCGTTTGTAGTCGCGGGAGCGATCGCGCGGATGCCGCCAGAGACCCGGCGATTGATGCGCGACGCAGTTCATCTCGAACGCGTTAAGGCGTATTTCTCTTGGCATCGCCCCTTGTCGCAATTTTTGTCTCGACCATTAAAGTGCTTTCGTCGAAGCAGACGGCCGCGGATCGGAGCTACGGACTGTAATTCTTGAATCGGCGGCGCCCGGTGACGCAAGGACGCGTGGAACGCCGCCCGCGCTTCATTCGGCCGCCGTGCGGGCCTGGCGGGAGATCGCCGCAAGATCGCGATAGCGTGCGCCGGGATGGGAGACGGGCAACCGCGGTCCGGCGCCGAAGAGCTTTTCACGCAGCGTGCCCGCGGCGTAGTCGGTCCTGTAGACGCCGCGCTTTTGCAGCTCCGGCACGAGGTGATCGACGATCTCGGTGAATGTTTCGTGCGTCACCGCATAGGCGAGGTTGAATCCATCGACATCGGTCTCCTCCACCCATTCCTGCAAGAGGTCGGCCACAGTCGCCGGGCCACCGACAAAAACCGGGCCGAGCCCGCCAATGCCAATCCATTCGGCGAGTTCGCGAACTGTCCACACCTTGCTCGGATCGGCGCTGGAGAACGCGTCCACGGAGGACTGAACCGCATTCGTCTTGATGTGGCGCAAGGGTTCGTCGAGGCGATAAGCCCCAAAGTCGATGCCCATCCATCCCGACCCGAGCGCCAACGCGCCGTCGAGATCGATGTACTGCTTGTAGTCGGCGAATTTCGCCTTCGCCCTGGCGTCGGTCTCGTCAACGATGACGGTTTGGAGGTTGAAGATCAGCACGCCGCGCCGATCGCGGCCGGCCGCCGCAACGCTTTGGCGGATGGCGGCGACGGTCTTCTTCAAGACGGTCTTCGAAGGCGTCGCGACGAAAACGCATTCGGCGTGTCGACCGGCGAAGCGCTGGCCGCGGCTCGACGCGCCGGCCTGATAGAGCACTGGCGTGCGCTGCGGCGACGGCTCGCAAAGATGGACGCCGGGAACCTTGTAATAGCGCCCATCATGAGCGATCGGACGCACTTTGGCCGGATCCGTGAAGATTCGGCGCTCGCGATCGCGCAGCACGGCGTCATCCGCCCAGCTTCCCTCCCAGAGCTTGTAGCAGACCTCCAGGTATTCGTCCGCGACGTCGTAGCGATCGTCATGGGCGGTCTGACCGCCCAGCCCAATGTTCTTCGCGCCGCTGTCGAGATAAGATGTCACGATGTTCCAGCCCGCGCGGCCCTTGGTCAGGTGGTCGAGGGTCGAGAGCCGGCGTGCGAATGTGTAGGGGTGTTCGAAGGAAAGCGACGCAGTGAGGCCGAAGCCGAGGTTCTTCGTCACCAAGGCCATCGCCGGCACGAGTTGGAGGGGATCGTTGACCGGGATTTGTGTCGCGTGGCGCAGCGCCGCGTCGAGGTTGCCGCGATAGACGTCATAGACGCCGAGAACGTCGGCGATGAACAGACCGTCGAACTTCCCGCGATCGAGAAGTTGGGCGAGCTCCGTCCAATATTCCAGGTCCTTGTATTGCCACGACCGGTCGCGCGGATGCGCCCAAAGGCCGGGAGACTGGTGCCCGACGCAGTTCATGTCAAAGGCGTTGAAATGTATCTGGCGGGTCATGGCGTTCAGATCGCTCCGTGACGCGGCGGATTGATTCCGTTCAGCCAGTAGTCGCCGACGGCGCGATATTTCCACCGCACCGGGTCGTGCACGGTGTGCGTGCGGGCGTTGCGCCAATAGCGGTCAAGGCCAAATTCGGCGAGCGTTGCGCGCGAGCCGGCAAGCTCGATCAGCTTGCTGGAAACGTGCAGAGAGGCCTTGGTTGAGGCCGCCTTCGCCTCGGCGACGGCGATGGATGCGGCCGCGACCGTCTCCGTCGTCGGATCGGCGATCGCGACATCGACGAAACGCCCCGCGCGCTCCAGAAGGGCATCTGACGCGGAGACGTGGATCTTCATCTCGCCGATCTGGGCGATCGTGTAGGGGTCCTTGCAGGCGCGATCGACGCCCGAGTCCTTCCAAGGGCGCGAGCGCGCTCGCACGAAACCGATCGTCTCGGCGAGAGCCGCGCGGGCGATGCCAGCTTCGATCGCGGCGTGCATGATCTGGGCGACCGGCCCCATCGAGGTCGCCCGGTCGAACACCGCGCGCAGCGTTAGGACCGAGAAAGGATGCACCTCGACATTCTCGAAGATCGTTGTGCCTGAGCCTGTGACCCGCTGGCCGAAGCCCGACCAGTCGTCAATGACGGCGACGCCTTTGGTCTCCTTCGGCACGAAGGCGATGGTCGAATTGTTGTCGTCGTCGTTGGCGACCACCGCCACCCAGTGGGCGAACAGCACGCCCGTCGAATAGAACTTCCTGCCATTGAGCCGGAAGGTCGGCCCGTCGCGCGTTATGCGCGTGGCGTGGTCCTGTGCCGTCTTGGTGCCGAGTTCCGAGAGCGCGTTGCCGATTCGCTCGCCAGAGAGAATGCGGCCGTAGAAGAAGCGCTTCTGTTCATCCGAGCCCTGCAGGCGCAGCGCCTCCAGCATGAAGAAATGGTTTTGCGGAATCTGGCCGATGGAGCCGTCGGCGCCGGAGATGACGGCGATCACCTCGGCGAGCGTGCCGGCGCGCACTTGCGCGCCGCCGAACGCTTTGGGCACGGTGATCGCGAGAAGCCCTGCGTCCGAGAGGAGATCCAACTCCTCATAGGGAAGCCGGCGGTCGCGGTCGCGCGAGACCGCGCCCTCGGCGATCTTCGCCGCGATGTCCCGGGCGACGGCGATCGCCTCGGCGTCGTCATGGATCACGTGCGCGGGCCGTCGGCGTGGCGGCGGCGCGCGGAATTCACTGTCGGGGGCGTCGTGAAGTTTGAGCACTGTCGCGGGCATTCGGATCATCCAATGTAGAAGGCGAGGGGTTTGGCTCAGCTCCAGGCGTGCCGGGGCGGATTGACGCCATTGAGCGCGTAGTTGCCGACGTGGAAATACTTCCAGCGGACCGGGTCATGGAGCGTGTGGGTGCGCGCGTTGCGCCAGTGCCGGTCAAGATCGAACTCGGCGAGCGTCGAGCGTGTTCCGGCCAGTTCGTGCAGCTTGTTGGCGGCGAGGATCGCTATCTCGGTCGTGAGGACTTTCGCTTCGGCGACGGCGACGGCGGCCGCGCCGACGCTTTCATCCGTGGGATGGTCGATGATTCCGTCGATAGCGTGTCCCGCCTTTTCCAGCAGCGCCTCGGCCGCATGCAGCTTGATCTCCAATTCGCCAATCTGGGAGATCGTGAAGACGTCCTGCGAGCCGCGCTCCTGCCCACTGTCGATCCAGGGGCGCGTATATTGGCGGACGAAGGAAATAGTGTCGTCGATCGCGCCGCGCGCGATGCCCGCGTCGACCCCCGCCTGAATGATCTGCGACACCGCGCCGTTCGAAGAGGGATTCTCGCCGCCGAGATAGGCGGGAATTATGCCCTCGGGCCCAACGCGCACGTTGTCGATAAGGACGTTGCCGCTCGCCGTGGTGCGCTGGCCGAAGCTCGACCAGTTGTCGACGATCGTGAGGCCGGCGGCGTCGCGCGGGGCAATGGCGAGATAGACTTTGCCGTCAGGGCCGACCGCGCCGATGTGGATGAAATGGGCGAAGAGAGCGCCAGTCGCATAGAATTTCTCACCGTTGACGACATAGCCGTCGCCGTCCGGCTTCAGCGTCGTCTCGAACGCGCCGACATGCTTGCTCTTGGCCTCGGAGAAGGCGTTGCCAAGGCGATAGCCCTTGAGCACTCGGCCGAACCAAAGGTTCTTTTGTTCTTCGGACGCGGTTACACGGATCGCGTCGAGAGCGGCCAAGTGATTCTGAGGAATTTGACCGATCGAGGGATCGGCGGCCGATATCAGCTTGATCACCTCGACAAGAGTGGCGAACGAGACGCCCGCGCCGCCATAGGCTTTGGGCACGGTGACGCCCCAGAGCCCGCTCTGGGAAAACCGATCGAGTTCGGCGGCAGGCAATATGCGCTCACGATCGCGTTTTGCCGCGCCAACGGCGAACTCCGCCGCGAGAATTCTGGCCGTCTCAAGGGCTTCAGCGTCGAACCGTATCACGTGAGCTTGGGGGTTCAGCTCGAAGATGGGCGGTTCGCCGGCAATTTTCGGCGTCGCGACGTTCACGGTCATCGATTGGCTCCACGAAGATGGCGATAGGAGGGTTCAATTGGCCTCGAAGGCCCCGTATCGACCTTGGCTATACAAGAGCGGCTTGCCGCCTTGAACCTTCACGGCGCGAACCGCGCCGATGACGATCGCGTGGCTGTGCCGTTCGACGAATTCTTCGACTTCGCAGTCGATCGAGGCGATGCAGTCATCGAGCGCAAGAGCGCCCGTGGAGAGCACGCTCCAACTTGCCCCGGCATAGCGGGCCGCCCCTTTGACGCCTCCAAAGCCCGCGAACCGATCCGCCACCAGTTGCTGATGGCTGGCCAGCGCGTTGACGCAGAAATGACGTCTGCGCTGGATGACCGGCCAAGCGGACGCCGCCCGGTTGACAGAGACGATCATCGTCGGAGGCGTCATCGATAATGAAACGGCTGACGTCACTGTGAGTCCGGTGCGTTCGTCGCCGATACCGGCGGCAATGACGCTGATTCCACCGGCCATCTGACGCATCGCGCTCTTGAACAAAGGGGCGGCGGCTTCAATCGAATGGTTCACGGCGACATTCATGCTCGGCGCTCCGAGATGGTTGGTTTTGAACTCTCTCAAGGGCGATCATAGCGAATCAGAAGATAATGTCTATCAAATTAGTTGACTGATAGAACCGAACGTGTTTTCCTGCCGCATATCGAGGCGCGCCGCCTCATCGCAGCGCGCCCACCGGATGGGATAATCAACATGTCAAGAATCGTCGACGAAGTGGTTGCCGCCAATCGGTCTTACACCGCCGCCTTCGGCGCCAAAGCCGACCTTGCTTTGCCTCCCTCGCGGCAGTTTGCGATTCTCACTTGCATGGACGCTCGACTCGATCCGGCAAAATACGCTGGGCTGTCAGAAGGCGACGCGCATGTCATTCGCAACGCCGGCGGGCGGGCCACCGACGATGCCATTCGTTCGTTGGTGATCTCGCACAAACTGCTTGGCACGCGCGAATGGTTTGTCATCCATCACACCAACTGCGGCATGGAGCTTTTCGCCGACGAGGTTATCGCGGACCTGCTCGAGGACGACCTTGGAACGGCTTCGTTCGACGGCAAGACCTGGTCGAACCCGAATCATCATGGCGGCCACGCGTCGGGCCATTTCATCAAGTGGCACACGATCAAGAATCAGGAACAGAGCGTCGCCGCCGACGTGCGGCGCATACGCGAGCATCCGCTCGTGCCCGGCACGATCCCGATCTACGGCTACAT
>JBEKSH010000142.1:0-6737 GCA_049517235.1 Roseiarcus sp.
GGTCATCATCGCCGCCGTTGTCGCGGATCAGTATCGCCAGCGCAGGCGCCGCAAGGCGTAACGCCCCATTCCGGCCAGGCCGACCGAGTTCGCCTGGCCGGCAGATGGTCGGCGGGGAGAAGGCAGCAGGCCTCTTGGCCGCGCCCGCACCACAAATGCGCGGGGCGGCCGGTTACGCAACCTAACCACCCGGGCAGTAGGCGGCCGGCACGGCGGATCGTACATTGGGGCGGTGATCGAGGAGGCTCCCATGTCGATACCCGCGCCCGCCAGTCCATTGCAACAGCTCTCCGATGCGCTCGCCGATGTCGTGGTTCAAGCGGCCCGCAGCGTCGTCGCTGTCCACTCGACGCGCTCTCGCTCGAGCGGCTTCATCTGGCGACCGGGCTTGATCGTCACCGCCGATGAGGCCCTGGCGGAGGAAGGCGACATTTCTGTCGCTCTGCCCGATGGCGAAACCGGCGCCGCGACCTTGGTCGGACGTGATCCGACCACTGATGTCGCTCTTCTTCGGATCGATCGCCTTGATGCTCCGGCCGCCGCGCTCCAGTCGGCGCCAGTAGGCGTCGGCGCTCTCGCATCGGCTGTCGGCTCTCAGAATGGCGCGCCGATCGCCGCCTTCGGCGCAGTCTCATTCGTCGGCGGCGCATGGCGCAGCCTACGCGGCGGCGAGATCGATGCGAGAGTCGAACTGGACCTTTCCCTGCGTCGCGCCGGCGAGGGCGGCCTCGCGCTCGACGCCTCGGGCCGCGCTTTTGGCATGGTTGTGTTCGGGCCGCGACGACGGGCGCTTGTCATTCCTGCGGCGACCATCGACCGCGTCGCCGCAAAATTGGAGGCTCACGGCCGGATCGCCCGCGGCTACCTTGGCCTCGGGCTCCAACCGACCAGGCTGGACGGCGAAAGCGGTTTCGGAGCGATGGTGATGAATGTCGACCCGAACGGCCCCGGCGCGACCGCCGGGGTGCGCCAGGGCGATGTCATCATCAAGTGGAGCGGCCAGCCCATTCGAGACGTGCGGACGCTGTTGCGGGCGCTCGGCCCCGACAGCGTCGGGTCGACCGTCGAGCTTTCCTTGCTGCGAGGCGGCGAGCCCGCCGAAGCCGCCCTGACAATCGGTGAAAGGCCCGAGAGTTGACGAATCGAGGCGCGTCAGAGCTCATCGTCGTTGCGATTGAGATCGACGATCCGGCTCTCGCCGACAGGCTGACTGCGCTACTTTCCAATGTCCCGGGACTGCGACTGGCGCGCATCGGCGAAACAGCCGACGTCGCTCTCGTCGCCTCGCGCGCCGCCGACGCGCCGACTGAGCAGGACGCCGCCCTGACGCCGCGCGAGGTCGAGGTGTTGAGCCATCTGGCCGACGGCGCTTCGAACAAGACGATCGCCCGTCGCCTCGGAATTTCGGTCCACACGGTCAAGTTTCATGTCGGCTCGCTCCTCGACAAGCTCGACGCAGCCGGCCGCACCGACGCCGTCACGCACGCGGCGCGTCTCGGCGTCATCCAGCTCTGAACGTTTGCTGGACCCGGCGCCCGGGTAATCGGCCGCTCCCAGTTCAAGAGTGTGAGCGCGCCTGTCGCCCGGCCGGCCGCCAGGCGAGCGCCGAGCGCGTTTGGGGTTCCTACGAGAGCCTTGCTTTGGCGGCGTCATCGATATTGCAAATCCTTGGGCCGCCGCCTCTGGAGAATTCTTGGCGGAAGTGTCTTGCGGGGACGGGTGTCATCGCCTGGCCGCCGGGTCGCCCGAAGGGCCGCGAGTTCGGACCGCTGAGAGATCGCCCGTATCGCCCTTGAGCGCGAACCAAGGGAAAGCACGCCCATTTGCGATCGGTAAACACTTTCTTAAGTCCTTGCAACTGATGATTGCATAAGGCGCGTCGGACGCAATCATAAGCGGCGGCTGGTCGTGCCTAGCTGCCAATTCTTTCGCCCGCCTCGATGGCGTCCGCGTCAAGGCCGCGCGCGTCGCGGACGAGGCCAGGATGGGGTCGGTTTCGAGCCCGGCGTCGCGCGGCCCCCAACGACCGGCGCGCGTCGGGCCGTACGCCGGTTGGCGCGCCTGCCGCCGTATCGGCTCGATCCTGCGCCGCGGCTGTCGGGTTGGTTGGGGCTAATTCGGAGGCCGTTTTGATGCGCCAACAACCCGTTGTCCTGGTGATCGACGATGATCAGAATATGCGCTGGGTCATGCGGAATGTGCTGTCGGACGCCGGGTTCGACGTCGCTGAAGCAGAAGCGGGAGGAATCGGTCTCGAAGTTGCGGCACGCCGCAGACCGCACACGGTGCTGTTGGACATGCGGATGCCTGACCTTGGCGGCGACGAGGTGCTGAAGCGCCTGCGAATCTTCGATCCGGACCTGCCGGTCATCGTCGTCACCGCCCATGGCAGCATTTCCAGCGCGGTCAGCGTAACGCGGGAGGGCGCATTCGATTTCATCACCAAGCCATTTCGCAACGAACATCTCATAGACACGGTGCAGCGCGCCGTCGCGCGGCGACCGGTCGCTCACCCCGCGGCGGGCGCTCGCGCCGCCGTCACCGCGATCATGGGACAAGGCCCCTCCATTCAACGGCTGGCGGATCAAATCGAAGCCGTCGTCTCCACCGACTACTCCGTCGTCATCTATGGCGAAACCGGCGCCGGCAAGGAAGTCGTCGCCCGCGCCCTGCACCAGCACGGTCGGCGCTCGGCTCATGCGCTCGTCGTCATCGATTGCGGCGCAATCGCGGAGTCGCTGATCGACAGCGAATTCTTCGGCCACGAGAAAGGCGCCTATACCGGCGCGAGCGCGCGCCACTACGGCTGCTTCGAAGTCGCCGCCGGCGGCGGAACGATCTTCCTCGACGAGATCGGCAATCTCCCCTGGAACGGACAAAAGGCCCTGTTGCGAACGCTTGAGGAACGCACGATCCGCAGGTTGGGCGGAACGGAGTCGATCAGGCTCGACCTGCGCGTCATCGCGGCCACCAATGACGATCTTAAAGAGCAGGCCAAGGCCGGGGGCTTTCGCGAAGATCTTTTGTTCCGTTTGGCCGAATATGTCATCACGGTTCCCCCGTTGCGCGCCAGACCCGAGGATATCCCTTTCCTCGCGCGGCGCTTCCTGACGCAAGCGCGCGAAGCATTGGGTCGACCGCCGGTGGAAATCGCCCCTGCGGCGCTCGATCTGCTCGGCGCCTACCGCTGGCCGGGAAACGCCCGCGAACTGCGCAACGTCATGCGTCGGGCGGCCCTCACCGCCTCGAACACGATCACCGCCGACCGTCTGGCCGACAATTTAGGCGACGGCGTTGCGCCCGCAGCGCCTGCTCAGCAGCCGCTCGACTCCGCCTCCCTGCGCGATCGGCTGCGAGTCCAGCTACGGGCGATCGAACGCGACGCGGTCGTCGCCGCGCTCGATCAGGCCGGAGGCAACAAGGCCGAAGCGGCTCGCCTGCTCGGCATCGACTACAAGACCTACCGGACAAAATTGAAGACGCTGGCGGAACGGCACGGAGCGCGCCCCGATGGCAGAAGTTGAACCACGCTCGCCGGGCGACAACGGCGCCGATTCATCCGTCCTCATGCGCGAGACGGCGATCTGCCTGTTCGCCTTTGCCGAATGCGCCGATGCGCGCCGGCCGCATCCGCCTGAAGCGACGATCGAGCGGCGGCTCATGCTGCACTGTGTGGGATCCGTCGCAGCCCTTGTCGGCGTCGTTCCGATCGCCGACTACCAAGGCGCCGATTCCGAACGTCATTTGAGCGATATCGCCTGGCTCGCGCCGCGCGTGCGCCGTCATGCCGAACTCGTGGCGTGGATGACCCAAGGGTCGTCAGTCTTCCCCGCGCCATTCGGAACGCTTTACTCGAGCCTCGACAATCTGACCGCGTTCATGCGTGCGCATGAAGCGACGATCGCCGCCTTCCTTCGCACCGTCGCCGACAAGGAGGAATGGGAGCTGCGGGCCGTCGCCTGTTTCGACGGCCCCGACGCTTTGGATCGATTGGCCTGTGACGCGTGGCCCGACTGGCGGGGTTTATCGAAGGGCTCCCGATACATGCGGCTTTGCCGCGACAAGAGCGCGCTCCTCGATTTCGGTCGCGCCGACGCCGCCGCGTTTGTTCGCGACTTTGTCGCGGAGCTTCGGCCCTTCGCGAGCGACACAAGGTTGCTTGGCCTCCCCCGCCTGCCCGGTCCGGACGAGCGGGAACCAGTCGCTCGTTACGCCCTTCTCATGGCGAAGACGGGCGTCGCCGTGATTAGAGACCGCGTCCAGGAAATAGCCCCGAGGGCGTTGAGTCGGCACGTGGCGATCACGCTATCGGGACCTTGGCCGCCGTTTAGTTTCCGACCGCATTTGAACCAGCCGAATTAGGCGGCATTGGATTGGGGCAACGGGATGGCTTTGACCCTGCTCGACCACGAAAGCTTCTTTCACGCCATCATGGCGACGATCCCCTCGTCGATCTTGATCCTGGACGAGAGGCTCGCTGTTCTAACAGTCAATCACAATTTCCTGGAGAAGTCGCGAAACAGCCTGAGTTCGATAGTGGGACGGCGATTGCATGAAATCTTCCCCGCGGCTTTCCAGGATACGGCGCTCGATCGGCAGATTCGCGAGGTCATCGTCACCGGCCGGACGTTGCACCGACAGCGTATGACCTTTCGCGCGCCCGGCGTTTCGTTGCGGGTCTATTCGTACAGCATCTGTCCGCTGCAGCTGCGTGGCGGGGCACGCGGGGCGATCCTGGTGATGGACGATGTGACCGATCTGCTGCAGCTCGGAGAGGAAGTGCGGCGGATGCAACTGCATCTGGCCAGCATCGTCGAGAGCGCAGGAGATCTGATCATCTCCACCGATCCGAACGGGGCCATCATGACTTGGAACACGGCGGCGGAGAAAGCCACCGGCTATACGCATCTCGAAGTGCGCGGCTCCAAACTCGCGGACCACGTCGAAGAACCACAAAATCTTGAGGTCGACGCTTGCTTTCGTGGGATCGCCGAGATCGACGATCGCCGATCGGTCGAGTGGCCGATGCAGTGCCAAAGTGGAGAGAGCATACCCGTGTCCTGGCGCCTGTCGCGAATGACCGGCAATACCGGCGAGGTTACGGGGGTCGTGGTCGTGGGGCGCAATCTCGTCGAGCAGCGCGCCATGGAGGCGCAGATGCGCCAAGGCGAAAAACTCGCGGCGCTCGGCATGGTCATTGGCGGGATCGCGCACGAAATCCGCAACCCATTGGGCGTCAGCTCCGCGGCGGCGCAGCTCATGAGAGACAGGATCGCCTCGCCGGCCTTGCTCGAAGAGTGCATCGGAAAAGTCATCGCGGGCATCGACAGGGCTTCTCTCGTCGTCGAAAGCCTGCTGCGTTTCGCCCGACCCGGGCCGATCGCGGAGACGACGAAAATCAACGTGCTCGACGTGCTGAAAAATGCGTTGATGTTCGCCTCTGGCGAGGCGGCGGCCGGAACGACTGTCGAATGGAGGCTGCCGGCCCTGGCCAGTCCTGTTTATGCCGAGGGCGTGCAGAACCTTCTCGAGCTGGTTGTCATCAACCTGATCCTGAACGCCTTCCAGGCCATGCCCAATGGCGGCCGACTGACGATCGGCGCCTGGCGCGACGGCGGGGAAATCGTCATCGAGATCGGCGACACCGGTCCAGGGATACCGGAAGCTCACGTCTCGAAGATATTCGATCCGTTCTTCACGACCCGCAACGACAGTCGACGATCGGGGCTCGGCTTGTCGGTGTCCCATTCCATCGTGCGTCAGCATGGCGGGGGCGTGAACGTCCGCACGTCGCCGTCCAGCGGAACGACTTTCGTCCTGCGCATTCCGGTGGCGCGAGACTTGACCCCGGCCGCCGAGACTGAGAAGGCGTCCTGACTTGGCTGAATCCGCGATCCGACAACCGCCCGCAACGATCCTCGTCGTCGATGACGATCAGGACATGTGCTGGGTTCTCGAGATCGCCCTCGCCGGCCTAGGCTATGTCGTAAAGACCGTCGGCACGGCGCAGAGCGCTATCTCGTCGGTCGCCGATCATGCCTTTCCGGTCGCTTTTGTCGATGCGAGGCTGCCGGACATGGACGGACTTCGGCTCGTCGAGCAACTGCGCGGTTTACGGCCCGCAATGAGGATCATCATGATCTCCGGCTACTACCTGGAAGACGACACGCGAATATTGGAAGCGATGCGTGAATCGCGAATCGATCGCTTCCTTGCAAAACCATTTCAGATTGAAACGATCGTGACGGCGGCGACGGGCGGCGCCAACGGGAATTTCCGCCCGTGATCGCGGGCGCGCCCGCCCGCATTTCGTTAACGCAATCGAATGCCGCCATCCCGAGCGGTCTCTCAAGCCTTTGAAATAGCGGGTTTATCAAGTATAGCGCCGAGCCGCGGTCCGTTGGCCTTGTTCTTGCGATCGATGGGATGGCCGGACAGGTGTTCGACTTGTTGCGGTCTGCAGACGAAGGGCTCAGCGCCTTCATCAAGGAGAACCTTCATGGCACGCGTACAAAAGTCCACCGACTCGTCGAGCCTCGCCGAAGTCGTCGATCGGATCCTCGACAAGGGCATCGTGATCGACGCTTGGGTCAAGGTCTCGCTGGTCGGCATCGAGCTGATCACAATCGAAGCGCGCGTCGTCGTCGCCTCGGTCGAGACGTATCTCAAATATGCCGAAGCGGTCGGCCTGACGGCGTCCGCTGCGGCGCCTGCGTAAGCGACGACTGCGGCTGCCG
>JBEKSH010000143.1:0-6724 GCA_049517235.1 Roseiarcus sp.
GGTGGGGCTGCCGGTGTATGTCACTCCAAACAGTCCGCTGATCGTGACCGTGACCGGAGCAACGCCGCCGCGATGCTCGACAATATGTCGCACCGTGCCGAGACGGCGCGCACGAAAGCCTCGGTAGTGCGGTTCAAACTGGTCCGTGTACCTACGGCGACGATCTTGTTCGTCAGGGGGAAGGCCGTTGAACCACTTCCTCATCACGGGGTCTTCGCCAAAGCAACAACGAATAGGCGCGGCGTGTGGCCTCGGCCATGCTGTCGCGGATGTATCCCTCGACAACTTCAGGAACCGACAAATTGACACCACTTGCGCGAAAGTATGACACGCCAAATTCGGTCTTTGATGGCTCCGATAATTGAGGGTTATCGGAGGTTAGGGCCAGCTCAATCATGGCGCAGCCCCCTATTCAGCTTGGCCCGGACCTCATTCAGAATTGGAATATCGGCATTAACAAGCTCCAAAATCTCAAGCGCATCACGGCTGCCTAATCCCGCGCAGTCCACATCAACTTGTCGTCGAAGCTCATCCGCCAGTTTCCAACGCAGTCGATTTCGAACAAGTCCCCCCTCCAATCGAAACACGACATGCCCGAGCAGTCCGACCTGGCGACCGGGGGCAACATGACCGCGCATCCATCGGGCCGACGCGCTTTCGGTTTGAAGGAACCGAGCGTACGCCGCTCGCCCTTCTCGCGAGTAGACATCAAGCGCCCAGCTCGGGATTTCGCCGATCATGATCTCCGGCGGGAAATCGTCATCCTTGAGGATGCTGTTCTTTGTAGGCTGAAAAAGAAAGAGGAGGGCGACGAACGGGCAGAGAACCTCGCCGGTCTTTCGAAATCCTTCACGGGCGATCTCGACCATGGTGGGCGGCGTGCCCAGTTCGCGGAGCACGTCAAACGCCAAAGCAGGCTGGCCCCGGCGGACCGCCAGATGACGAGACGGTCGCCGATCCGTGCCGAGCAAAAACCACAGCGCCAAAGCCCGCTTATGCAGGACGCCTGAGTTCAACACGATCTGGCGCAGTTCGTCGTTGGATAGCTCCGCTTGCGCTTGCCGCGCTTCGGCGAACGCGGGATGCAGCTCCACGCTCATCAGAAGATCATCGGCGGCGCGGCACTTGTTGGCATTCGCCATCGCCTCGACGATGATGCTCGCGACCGCCCATTCGCCGCCCAGATCGCCCCGGATGCGCTTGCTGCCAAGGGCGACTGTCACGAGGCCAAGCACGTCGGGATTGGCGATGCCAATGTCCTCGAACGCGATACCGCCGCAGCGTCGCCACAGGCGATCGCGGGCGTCAACAAGCAGCGTGGCGGCTGCCTGTAAGGCGAGGGTGCCCCGGCCACGGCGGACGGCCTTCTGCAACAACGCCATCGCCACCCAGGGCGATATTGGCAGAGGCTGGAGCGCCGGGGGCTTATCACGACGTGCGATCTGCTTGGCAAGATCGTCACGGTAGTCCGAAACAATTTCTGAACCTGTCATCGTCCTCTCCAAAAAGGGAGGACTGGTGACTTCTATCCCACCGTTAACGTTAGACCTGTAGCGGTACAATGAAAGGGATTTTGCGGCGGCACGACGATTTTCTTCCGATTAGGGGGCCGCGCGGTCCGGCAATGCAGGCTCGCATCCGCGACGAGTTCGAGGCGCTGGGCGAGCGGGCGTTCGCCGACATAGCTTGCGCTTTCCCGAATGCGGGATGGCTCCAAGCCGTGCCGATCAGATGGTCGCGCGACCGATCCCTCGGGGCTTCGGCGAGAAGGTGCGCGACAAAACAGAGAACGCGCTCCTCGCTGCCGACGCTTGCACGCCAGTACGGGTCGGTGCAGGCAGCGGTCGGCTTGAGTGACCGGAGTCGACCCAAACCGGTCAGTCGGAGTTGCATTCCTAGCTGGGGCGGCGTTGGCCGGGTCGTTGTGCTAGCTTGCATACTATGAGCGGCGCACGATGACTGAAACTCGAAAACTCGCGGCGATCCTGGCCGCCGATGTCGCCGGATATTCTCGGCTCACGGGCGCGGATGAGGAAGGCACGCTGGCGCGCATCCGGGCGCTCAGGTCCGAGCTGATCGATCCCGCGCTATCGGCCAATCACGGGCGCGTCGTCAACACCGCCGGAGATAGCCTTCTCGTCGAGTTCGCAAGCGTAGTGGACGCGGTGCGCGCGGCGATCGACGTCCAGCGCGCGATGGCGATTCGCAATGCGGATTTCGTGCCGGAAAAGCGCATCGAGTTTCGCGTCGGCATCCATGTTGGCGATGTGATGGTCGAGAGCGACGGCGATCTGATGGGCGACGGGGTCAACGTCGCGGCGCGGCTGCAGGCCATTTGCGAGCCGGGCGGGATTTGCCTCTCGGAAGACGCGTACCGGCAGGTGCGCGACAAGCTGCAAGTGACGTTTGCCGACCTGGGTGAGCAGAGCCTCAAGAACATCGCCCGGCCGGTGCGCGCCTACGCGTTGAAAGTCGGCGCGGCCGCCTCGGGCGCGCCGCCGACCGTTGGAGCGAAGCCGCGCGGGGGAGCCCTGCGCTGGGCGCTCGCCGCCGCGCTCGCCGTGGTCCTGATCGCAGCGGGATGGTTCGGCTGGCAGAAATTCGCGCCGCCTCCCGCCCCCGCCCCGCCTCCTGTGTCCGCAGTCGCGGACGAGAAGCTCGCTCACGCGCCGCGCCTGTCGATTGTCGTCCTGCCCTTCGCCAACCTCAGCGGCGACCCCGAGCAGGATTATTTCGCCGACGGCCTCACCGACGATCTCACGACCGACCTGTCGCATCTGCCCGAAAGCTTCGTGATCGGCCGCAGCACCGCGGCCGCTTACAAGGGCAAGGCGGTCGACCTGAAGCAACTCGGGCGCGACCTCGGCGTGCGCTACGCGCTCGAAGGCAGCGTGCGCCGGGTCGGCGAGACGATCACGGTCAACGCGCAATTGATCTCGACCGAGACCGGCGCCCATCTCTGGGCCGACCGGCTCGAGGGCGAACGCAACCGGCTCGGCGAATTGCAGGTCGAGTTCGTCTCGCGGCTGGCGAACTCGCTCAACGTCCAACTCGTTCAGGCCGAGAGTCTGCGCGCGATGCGGGAGCGGCCGAACAAACCCGACGCGGTCGATCTTTCGATGCGCGGATTGGCGGCGATGAACGTGGTTCTGAGCCCCGCCAATCTGAACAAAGCGATCGGCTATTTTGACCAGGCGTTGCGGCTGGACCCGGAATACCCGCAAGCGTTGGAGGGAAAGGCGCAGGCCCGAGTCATCGGTCTGTTTGCGTTCCAAATCGGCGACTGGACCGAGGTCCTGCACGACGCCGCGCAAGCCGCGGATCGTGTCCTCGCCTCGCAGCCCAATAACGCCTGGGCGCATTTCACCAAGGGTCTTGTTTCAGGAGCGAGGCAACACTTCGACGCTTCGCTGGCGGAGTTTAGCGCCGCGATCGCGAGCGATCGGAACCTGGCGCCGGCCTATGCCGAAACGGGCAACGTTATGGTTTCGTTGGGGCGCGCGCCGGAGGCGTTCAAGCCGATCGAACAAGCGATGCGCCTCGATCCGCACGAACGGGGGCTAAACATTTGGGAATGGTACATGTGCCACGCGCATGCGCATTTGGCTGAATGGGAGCAGGCGATCGAATGGTGCGAAAAGTCGATCGCGTCCAATCCCGCATTTCCCCCTCCCCATATCGATCTCGCCGCCGCCTATGGCTGGCTGGGGCGCTCCGCGGAGGCCAACAATGCAGTGACAGAACTCCAGAAGCTCATGCCCGACTTCACCGCGCAACAATACCTGAGCTGGCAACCGATTGACAACCCGAAGTGGAAAAGTGCGACCGAGCGGATCGCCGAAGGGTTGCGCAAGGCGGGCCTGTCTGAGCAACAGGCTTCGACCACAACACACCAAGGAGAGAAATGGTGTGAGGGCGTCAAGATCGCCGCCATCGTCAACGGATGGCCTCCCGGCTCGCCGGACCTGTTCTCGCCAATCGTTTATAACGGCTTCCGTCAGGCCGAATTCGATCTGGGGCCTACGGTGACGTACACCTTTTCGCGCTTTGACAACAACATGACATTGACGCAGCTCCAGCAGGCGATCGACAATAAGGTCGACGGCGTGGTCTTCTGGGGCCATCCCGGCGACGCGGCGGCGGACCCTTTGATCGAAACGGCCTTCGCCCAGGGGACGATCGTCACGACGACCAATGTCCCCCTGCCTGACGCCGAGAAGAGGCATTCGTCTCAGGGCATGGGATATGCCGGCGCGCCCAGGTATTCCATGGGCTTCGCGCTCGCCAGTGAGGCCGCCAAGCGCGCGGGGGTCAAGGCTGGCGACAGCGTCTTCGTCTGGGGCTACAAGGGCCAGAGGCGGCGAGCAGGGACAGGCAGCGGTTGGAATGATCGACGCCCTCGAGAAGGCCGGCGCCAGGATCGTCTACCACGAGATTGACCCGGCTTACGCCTACGGCGGCGGCGACCCTGCTGGGACGTTCGTCGCCGCGATGAACGCCAACCCCGACGTCAAGGTGGTCGTCACCGATGACGCCGGACTGACCTGGAGCCTCGGCTATTTGGCCCGCGCCGCATCGCTCAAGCCCGGTCAGGTCTATCTGGCGGGGATCGACCTGACTCCAAAGACAGTGCAGGCGATCAAGGACGGCTACGTCAATCTCGTCTTCGACGAGCAGCCTTATCTACAGGGCTACCTGCCGATCCTCAACATCTGCCTGGCCAAGAAGTATGGCTTCTCCGGCCTCAACTTCAACACAGGCGGCGCCTTCGTCGACTCCAGCAATGTCGACGCCATCGCGCCGCTGGTCGAAAAGTCTATCCGCTGAGGTTTGCTCGCCGCAACCGTGAGGCGTGTGGCGACGCCGAGTGATCGCTTGCCACCCCTTTGAGACGGTCAAGTCAGCCGCCCCATGCGATCATCGCGGCAGGCCGGAGTCGACCCTGAGCGGCCGTTCGAACCGTCGCAGATATCAAGAATTGTGAGGCGCCCCGAAACGTCTGAAATACTGGGGCAGGAGCGCGCCTCTTGAGCCATCATCCCCGCGTGCCTGCGAAGAGCATGGACGCATGGATTCCCGGTCGTTCGATAGGCAATTGAAAGGGAATGAGGCGCAAATCCCCGACGCGGTAATCGCATCGCATCGGTTCATTGGGTCGGCCCTCCCTCGGGAAGCCCGGCCTTGCGCAGGCCCTCCTCGATGCGCCGGTATTCGGCATTGAAGGTCGGATTGTCCGTCCATTTGACGCTGGCGTGCGTCTGCACGGTGAAGTTGGGATTGAGCTTCAGCAATTCGGCGACCGCCGCGTGAGCCTCCGCGTTGCGGCCAGTCCAGGCGAAGGCGGCGGCGAGGTCGGCGTAGGTCCAGGGCCCGGCGGACCCCGTCGCCATCATCGACTTTCGGCACCATTCGATCGCCTGGTCCCACTGCGCGAGATGGGTATGCAAGTGACACTTGAAGAATTCCCAAAGGGGACGGGAGGGGTCGCGCGGGCTGAGGCGCAGCGCGGTGTCGAGCCCCGCGAAACCCTCTGCGGCGCGCCCCGAGAACACCTTCCAGAATCCGGCGAAAGCATAGGCGTTCGCATAGTTGCGATCGTCGACGATCGCCCTTTCGCCTCCGGCGATCACCGTATCCCAGTCTGCGAGCCGTCCCGCGAAACCGCCGGCGTAGAGGCTCATTGACTTGGCAAGTTGGGCCTGAGCGCCGTCCGGTTGCTGCGCGAGGGCTCGCGACGCCAGAGCCCCGGCCCGATCGATGTCGGCCGCAGGCGTTTCGCTCATGAATACGATAACCCTATCACTCAACGCGAACGACAGGCCGATCAGCGCCGCCGGGAGGTCCGGGTCGAGCTTCAGCGCCCGTTCGAAATCGTCGATGGCCTCTCTGCCGATGGCGTCGGCGTAGCTCCGATTGGCGAGGGCCGTGCCCCGCATCGCGAGATCGACCGCATCCAGATTGTTGGGCCGCTCGCGCAAGGCGCGCAGGCTCTCGGCCTTAACGAGTTCGACGCCCAGCGAATTGGCGAGCCGCGCGACGAATTCGACTTGCAATTCGCCCAGACGGCTGCGCTCGCCGTCGAACCGGTCGGCCCAGATATGCGCGCCGGTTTCGGTCGAGATCAACTGGGCGTTCGCGGTGATCTTTTCGCCGACGCGGCGCACGCTGCCTTCGAGAACGTAGCGAACGCCGAGCTCGCGCCCGAGCTGCTTCACGTCGACGGCCTTGCCCTTGTACGTGAAGGCGGTGTTGCGGGCGATGACGAAACTGTCGGGCAGGTGCGACAGATCGGTGGTGAGGTCGTCGGTAATCCCGTCCGCGAAATACTCCTGCTCGGGATCGCCGCTGAGATTTTCGAAAGGCAGGACCACCAGCGACAGGCGCGGCGCCGTCGCCAGCAGGTCCGAAGCGGCGGAGACCGCAGGCGCCTGCGAAGACGACCACGAGCGCCAGCCAAACCATCCCGCCGCGAGCGCCGCGACGCCACATGCGGCGATTAGCGCCGCCCGCCGGCTCGCGCCACGCTTTGCGGCGCGCGCGGGCGGCGCGGCGATCTGGCCCGTCAAGGCGGCGATCGCCGCCGCGGGCAGCGCGAAGGCCCGCACCGGCCTCGCGATATTCTTGAGTTCCTTCTCGCCGAGATCGACGAATTCGCACTTCAGTTTGTCGCGCACCTGCTCGTAGGCGGCGCTTGAGAGGCAGACGCCATTTGGTTCGGCGATGC
>JBEKSH010000144.1:0-6723 GCA_049517235.1 Roseiarcus sp.
ACCGATCGTGATAGCGTTCATTTGGACGGCTCCTATCGCTGGTTGGCGAATCGCAACAACGACCAGTCTGGCGCGTCGATGCCGTCGGGGGCCGTCCACCCAGCATTGCGAGCGAAGCGAAGGAATGACGGATGCCGCGCTGTTGTGCCGGCTGAAGCGCCGACGAAATCCGGAGCCGCAATGTCCCGCCGCATCGATTATTACTTCTCGCTGATCAGCCCCTGGGCCTATATCGGGCACAAGCCTTTCGTCGTCGTCGCGCGCCGTCATGACGCCAGAATCGTCTACAAGCCTGTCCCGCTGACCGAGGTCTTCGCGCAGACCGGCGGGTTGCCGCTCGCCAAGCGCCACTCCGCCCGCCAGGCCTATCGCATGGTCGAATTGCAGCGCTGGCGCGAAAAGCGGCGGCTGGCGTTTCATCTTTCGCCCAAGTACTGGCCGTTCGACGCGGACCTCGCCAATCGCGCGGTCCTGGCGATCGTCACCGCAGGCGCCGACCCCACGCATTTCGTGCAGGAAGCGTTCGACGGCGTATGGGAGAACCAGCAAAATCTCGCCGACGCGATTGTTCTCGCGGACCTTCTGCGCGAGGCTGGGGTTGACCCGGAAGCCATTCTCGCCAGCGCCAATTCCGAAGCCACCCGCGCCGCCTATGAGCGCAATCGGCTCGACGCGATCGAGGCCGGCGCCTTTGGCTCGCCGTGCTATGTGCTCAATGGCGAGGTTTTCTGGGGCCAAGACCGTCTGGATCTTCTCGACGACGCGCTGGCGAGCGGTCGTGCGCCGTTTGTCGCCAAGGCTGAACGGGAATGAGTATTCCGCCCGGCCGGGCGCGGAACAAAACCGCGCCGCAAGGCTTTGATATCGCGCAATAGGCAACCGTAATTTGTACGCCAAGACGACGGCCGATAGGCCGACTTGCCGCGCCATCCGAGAAGGCCCCATCATGCTGGAAGCCGGCCCGTTGGAAACCCGGAGCGCTTTGCCATTGCACGATGAACAAAGCGGGACAGCGCCCGCCGCCATTTCGGCGCGCCGCCTGACCAAGCGCTTCGGCGCGGTGACGGCGGTCGACGACATTTCCTTCGACATCGCCGTCGGCTCGGTGACCGGGCTGCTCGGCGGCAACGGCGCGGGCAAGACGACGACGATCGGCATGATCATGGGACTGGTGACGCCCAGTGCCGGCTCCATCCACGTGCTCGGCGTCGACATGGCGCGCGAGCGCTACCGCGCGCTCGGCCGGATGAACTTCGAGAGCCCCTATGTCGACATGCCGCACCGTTTGACGGTGCGGCAGAATTTGCGCGTGTTCGGCCAGCTTTACGGCGTCGGCGATGTCGCGGCGCGCATCCGCGAATTGAGCGACAGCCTCGCGTTGGACGAATTTCTCGATCGCCCCGCCGGCAAGCTTTCGGCCGGCCAGAAGACACGCGTCGCATTGGCCAAAGCGCTCATCAACCAGCCTGAAGTGCTGCTGCTCGACGAACCGACGGCCTCCCTCGATCCCGACACCGCCGACTGGATTCGCCGCCGGCTGGAGGACTACCGGCGAGGGCGCGGCGCGACGGTTCTGCTGGCCTCCCACAACATGGGCGAAGTCGAGCGCCTGTGCGACCGCGTGATCATGTTGAAGCGGGGACGGATCGTCGATGACGGCGCGCCCGCCGAGCTGCTCGAGCGGTATGGCCGGGCGACGCTGGAGCAGGTGTTCCTCGACGTCGCGCGCGGCCACGGCGCCATGGAGGCGCAATCATGAGCCTGGCTTCCGACGTCTTCAGCGGCTTCTCCCTGTCGCGAACCGGCGCGATGGTCTTGCGCTATCTCTATCTGCTGCGCTCCTCCTGGCCGCGCCTGGCCGAGCTGGTCTATTGGCCGGCCGTGCAGATGCTGACCTGGGGTTTCCTGCAGACCTACATCAGCGGGCAGGCCGGCGCCGTCGGCATGAGCGGCAGACTGGCGGTGGCGGCCGGAACGCTGGTCGGCGCGCTTCTTCTGTGGGACACGATGTTTCGCGCCCAGCTCGGCTTTTCCGTTTCTTTTCTGGAGGAGATGTGGTCGCGGAACATGGGCAATCTGCTGATGAGCCCCTTGCGCCCGCTGGAGTTCGTCGCCGCGCTGATGACGATGAGCGTCATACGCCTGGCGATCGGCATCATCCCGGTCTCCATACTCGCGCTTGTGTTCTTCGGCTTCAATCTGTGGAGCCTCGGCCTGGCGCTGGTCGCCTTTTTCGTCAATCTCGTCATCACCGCCTGGGCGATCGGCCTGGTCGTCGCCGGCCTCGTGCTGCGCAACGGGATGGGCGCCGAGGCGCTCGCCTGGTCGGTGCTGTTCTTCCTGATGCCGTTCGCCTGCGTTTACTATCCGGTGTCGACCCTGCCCGAATGGCTTCAATGGATCGTCTGGCGCCTGCCGCCGACCTATGTGTTCGAAGGATTGCGGGCGGCCCTTGTCGGCCACGTCTTTCGCGCCGATCTGATGATCGACGCGCTGGCTATCAATCTGGGCCTTCTTGTCGTCGGCGCCTTCGTCTTTCTCAAGCTCCTCGACAGCGCGCGCTCCGCCGGTTCGCTCCTGCAGATGGGCGAGTGACGGAGAGGGGCGGCCCGAACGCCCGCTCGCCCGAACGGCGCGATTTCGGTGGGCCGCTGTCGTTCTTATACTTTTTGTGACATTGATTGGTTTGGATACGAGTCTTAAATAATATGATTTAGCGTGACCCAAGGTCCGGGGCGATTCTCGCGCGCCCCATGTGAGGACAATCGTGCAGATGAACTTTTCGTATCAAATGTATGAAATGACTCTCGCGGCTCTCGGGCCGGCGCGCGCGATCTCCGACGCCAGCCTCCTGGTCTTTCGCAGCCCGTTCAATCCGCTTACCAATACGTCGTTTGGCAAGAACATCGCCGCGGGAGCCGAATTGTTCGAGCGGATCACCCGCCGCTACGGCAAGCCGGTTTTCGGCTTTAAGCGCACGACGGTCGACGGCGTCCCCGTGGAGGTCAGGGAGGAGGTCGTCTGGGAGCGCACCTTTTGCAGCCTGCTTCACTTCGTCCGCGAGGGCGTCAAACCTCGCGCGTGGCAGCCAAGGCTCCTGATCGTCGCGCCGATGTCGGGTCATTACGCGACTTTGCTGCGCGGCACCGTCGAAGCGTTCCTGCCTACCCATGACGTCTACATCACCGACTGGAACAATGCGCGGACGGTCTCGCTGGCCGCGGGCGGTTTCGATCTCGACGACTACATCGACTATTTGCGCGAAATGTTCGGCGTCGTGGGACCGGGCGCGCATTCGATCGGCGTGTGCCAGCCGGCGGTGCCGCTGATTGCGGCGATCGCTCTGATGGAAGCCGAAAATCATCGCGACATTCCCGCCTCGATGACCCTGATGGGCGGCCCGATCGACACGCGGCGCAGTCCGACGGCGGTCAATCTGCTGGCCGAGCGGCGCGGCGTCGAGTGGTTTCGCGCCCATTGCCTGCATCGGGTGCCGTTTCCGCACGCCGGTTTCGGTCGGCTCGTCTATCCCGGTTTCCTGCAATTGTCGGGCTTCATGGCGATGAACCTCGACCGGCATGTCAACGCCCATGTCGAGATGTTCAATCATCTGGTCTCGGGAGATGGCGATTCGGCCGAAAAGCACCGCGAGTTCTACGATGAGTACATGGCCGTGATGGATCTGACCGCCGAATATTACATGCAGACGATCGAGACGGTTTTCGTGCGGCAGAGCCTTCCGAAGGGCGAGATGAAGCATCGCGGGACGGCCGTCGATCTGGCGGCCATTCATCGCTGCGCGCTGATGACGGTCGAAGGCGAAAATGACGATATTTCCGGCGTCGGCCAGACCGCCGCGGCGCAAGAGCTGTGCCCGAACATTCCTGCCGGCTTGAAGTTCGATTACCTGCAGAAGGATGTCGGCCACTATGGCGTGTTCAACGGCTCGCGCTTTCGCGCGCTGATCGCGCCGCGCATCGCCGATTTTCACGCCACCGTCGATTCGCTCGCCAAGGCGCAGAAGCCGTCGCGGCGCAAAGCCGCGAAGGGTTAGGGCTCCCCCTCAAATATAGTACATCAGGCTGCTTTCGTCGATGTCGGCAAGGGCTCGCATCGAGGCGAGCGAGCGATTGTCGAGCACTGCGGCGATCGAATTGCGCACTTCCAGCATCATCAGCCGGACGGCGCAATTGCCTTCGGCGGGGCAGTCGTCGCAGCGCCGGTAATAGCCTTTGCTCGCGCAGGCGATCGGGGCCAGCGGGCCATCCAGAGCGCGCACGATTTCGCCGACCATGATTTGCGAGGGGCTCTTGGCGAGCACATAGCCGCCGCCCCGGCCTTTCTTGGAATGGACGAGCCCCGCGGTGCGCAACTCGCCTAGGATCGCATCGAGGAATTTCTTGGGGATTGTGTTGGTCGCGGCGATGTCGGCGACGAGCGCCGGCCGGCCAGGCTCCAGCCCCGCCAAATGAACCATGGCCTTAAGGCCGTATTTTCCCTTGTTCGTCAGCATCGTCTTGGCCCTCGGACCGCATCGCCATTAAACTACATAGGCGTTCGGCCTGATTCAGTCCACAAATACTATAGAATGCGCGCAAGCCAGGCCGCGCGAGCCCACCCCCTGTTGCTTCGTCGCGGCGTTTACCACGGTTCGCGGCTTTGCGACGCGCCGTACGCGCAAATGATATCCTCGCTTCACCCCTTGGCCGACGCTCGGTGAACGCGGACGGATGAGATGCGAAAATGCCGCGAAACAGCGACTGTCTTTAGCATTGTTGCGATGATGGCGGCCGCTCCGCCGGCGCAGGCGCGCGAGACGGTGAGTTTCGCCTCGCCTTACGGCGTCGGCACGATCGTCATCAGCCAAAGCGCCCGCAAACTTTTCCTCGTCACCGGGCCGCAGTCGGCGATCGCCTATCCCGTCGCCGTGGCGAAACGCGGCAAGGAATGGAGCGGTCTGGCCAAGGTCGACGGCAAATATGTCGCCCCCGCCTGGTCGCCGCCCGATTCTGTCAAGCGCGACCATCCCGAACTGCCCGACGTTATCGCCGGCGGGTCGCCGCATAATCCGATGGGCGCCCGGGCGATAACCCTCGATCGCGACGAAGTCGCAATCCACGGCACCACGAGCGCGATGCGCGCTTCGGTGGGAACGGCGGCGTCTTACGGCTGCATCCGCATGCTCAACGAGGACGTTATCGATCTTTTCGACCGCGTGAGCGTCGGCGCGCCTGTCGTCATGACGCGATAGGCCTATCCGGCTTTCGCACCCAGGCGCGGCGATGCTTTCTCACACGGCTTTCGTCGAACCGTCGTTTGCCGGCGCTGCGCCGGCCCTGCGAGGTTCCGCCGCCGGCGAGCGGCCGATGCGTTTGAGATTGCGCGATCCCAAGCCGACCTGGGCGCGTGTCGGCTCGTCGCCTGCGGCGAAGAATCCCGGCGCGGTTTGGTCGGCGGTTCTTGACGCGCGCTCCTTGCGCAGTGCGCAGGAAACGAGCGCTCGCTGGACCCGATTTTAGAACTATTCTACATAAAGAGCCGCGCGCCGGCGGGCGGTTCATCGATCGGAATCGGAAGGCGTCGGAGGAGGCCAGGTCCGTTCCGGGCGCCACGGGGCCGCGTGTAATCTGGCAGGGAGTCGCGACAACATGCGCAGTTTTACGGAGTTGGACGAGCGCGAGCTTCTCGCCCTGGCCATCAGCAGCGAGGAGGAGGACGGCCGCATCTATGCCGACTTCGCCGACGGGCTGCGAGAGAACTATCCCGCCAGCTCGCAAATTTTTAGCGACATGGCGGCGGAGGAAAGCGAGCACCGGCGTCGACTGATCGATCTTTACACCTCGAAATTCGGCGACCACATTCCGCTCATTCGCCGGGTGGATGTTCGCGGCTGGGTGCAACGGCGTCCGATCTGGCAGCTTCGCCCGCTCGGGATCAACGTCGTGCGCGGCCACGCGCGGCAGATGGAGCAGGACGCCGCCCGCTTTTACCAGCAGGCGGCGACCCGCACCACGGACGCCGCGATCCGCAAGCTGCTGGGCGATCTCGCCGCGGCGGAAGCGCAACACGAGACCACGGCGGCGCGGATCGAGGCTGAGCGGTTGCCCGACATTGTTCGCGCCGGCGAGGATGATAGCGCGCAGCGGCGCTTCGTCTTGCAAATCATCCAGCCCGGGCTGGTCGGGCTCATGGACGGTTCGGTGTCCACGCTGGCCCCGGTGTTCGCCGGCGCCTTCGCCACGCATAATCCGTGGAACGCGTTCCTGGTCGGCATCGCGGCCTCGGTCGGCGCCGGCATTTCGATGGGCTTCGCCGAGGCGCTGGCCGATGACGGCAAACTGTCCGGCCGCGGCGCGCCGCTGCTGCGCGGGCTCGTTTGCGGGCTGATGACTTTCGGCGGCGGCATCGGCCATACGCTGCCCTACCTGATTCCGAATTTTTATACCGCCACGGTCATCGCTTGCGTCGTCGTCGTCATCGAATTGCTGACGATCGCCTGGATTCAATGGCGGTTCATGGACACGCCTCCCGTGGCCGCCGCCGCCAAGGTCATGCTCGGCGGCGGGCTCGTGCTCGCCGCGGGTATACTGATCGGCAGCAGCTAGAGCGTTCTGCTTTTAGGTTGACGCATATCCGGCGTTTGCGAGGTAGTTGGCGCATTCCTGCGGGGTGAAGGATTTGAGGACTTCGGCGATGGCGTCGCAGATCGAGTCGACGGTTCGG
>JBEKSH010000145.1:0-6722 GCA_049517235.1 Roseiarcus sp.
CGAGGACTTCGTAGAGAGCAATCTGGATAAGATCGTCGACACCGTCCACAACGAACTCAATCAGTGGGGTCTGCAGGTGAGCGACGTCGATGACGCCGAAATCGACGAATCGACGGTCGAAGACGTGACCTTCATCGACTTCCGCACGTTTCGAACGGCCGGCGAAAGCAAGGACATCCTCGTCGTCGGCCGCATCAAGATGGACGTGAAGGTCTCCTATCACCATCCCGACTGGGACACCGCCACTTACGACAGCGAGGACGGAGTGCTGCTGCCGCACCGCACCGTGGAGGGCGAGAAGGACATCGATGTAGAAGCAGATTTCAACATGACGCTCAAGGTCGACCAGCACGGCAAGCCGACCTCAATAGCGGAGTTCTCGTTCGACGACGACAACTTTATCTCGGTATCAATCGGCAATGATTTCGATTACAAGTAGGTTAGGTTGCGACCGACGCGATCGCCTCGTCGTCCACCAACGTCAGCGATGACCGGTTAACCCCCCAAGCGGTCGTTCCCGAGACGCGTCGGAGCAAGGCGCGATGGGCGGGGCGTGGCTTCATTTCATTCTTCGCCCGGCCTTGATCCGTTGTTTTCATGTTCGGGCTTCTTAGGTGGTTTAGGTGGTCGCACCAACCGCCTTCAGGACGCCCGCCACGCGCTCGTGGCTGATCCTGTGGCCTTCGATCATGGCGGCGGCGATGGCCCTCAGCGACCTTCCCTCGCGACGCAACACGATCATTTCGGCAATAGCTTTCCTGCTCGGCTTAGCTCCTCAAGCGCCAACGCCCGCTGCGCTCTGGCGAAAGTGGCGTCGAAAAGCGGCGCGCCCGCCACGAGATCGAAGTCGCCGTTTTCCTTCCGTTGCACACGCAGCGCTCGCGCGTAGAAAAAATAGTTGACAACGAACAAGCCGTTACGCGCGATATCGACCGCGTCCGCGTCGATGATCGGCCCTTCCCCAATCCCAAGGAGAGCCGAGAACTTTCGCGTGACGACCTTCTGATACCAAGTGAGAGTTTGCACAACGCCGTCCACAGCGAACGTGACGGGATCGACGCGGACGATCTCGGCTTGCGAAGCGTCGCCGACGACACATTTGCCTTTGAAGTGATGCCAGACGAACTCGTCGGCGGCGCGGAAGGCGTTCATTTTCAGGATACTCTCGCTCTCGTGTGCATCAGGCGCGAAGACGAGCACCTTAGACACCCAAACGCCTTTTTTCGTGATCAACACGATCCGTACCCCTCTACGGTGCAAGAAACTTCGCGACGAGAAACAATACGACGCCGGTGTCCCGCCTTGACCCGTACGCCCGCCTCGATTTTGGCGGCATATGGGTAGCGGGCAGGGGCGCGAACGCCAGCCACCGGCCGCGCTATGGCCCGCAGCCCGGTTTCGACGCGGTTCTCGACCTTGCTTGGCGCGCCTAGACCAAGCGATGGGCCTAGCGAGAAAGAATGCGGCCAGCGCGAGCGGCTAGTCCATGCGTCACTAACGCCAGCAGCCTTTTGAGCTGCGGACGGTCGGCATGTGCGCCGGTCATTTTCTCTCTTGATCTGTTCGCGGGTCACAACTTCCTCGCGATCTGCAAGAGCGCCAACGCCACGTTATGGCGGATGGTGTAGCCTTGGTCTTCGACGTAGAGCTTCGTCAGCGCCGGGCAACGGCCTCGACAACAAACGCTGTACGAATAGACCCCGCCGCCCTAAAATTCCGTCAACCAACGCGACGAAGCACGTTCGCAACCGTCTGCGCCTCCCATTCCCTCGCCCGGCCGTGTCCAATAGGCCTTGCCCTATTGGTCGTGTCCGCAAAGTCGCGAAATCGCGTCCAATAGAGCCGAATTGGACTTCTGGACGCGAATGGCGCATGAGCCTTGAGTCTATTGGACACGAAAGGCGCATCAGATGATCAAATCGCACCGCGCGGGCCAACTTGTGGGCTACGCGAGAACATCGACCACAGAGCAGGGGGCCGGGCTTGAGGCGCAGGTCCGCGACCTGTTGGCGGCCGGATGCATGAAGATTTTCCAGGAGTATGCGTCGTCGATTGGCGAGCGCGGCCAACTTGATCAGGCGCTCGATTACGTGCGGGGCGGCGATACCCTTGTCGTGTGCAAGGTTGACCGTCTGGCGCGCTCCACGATCGGCCTATGGGCCATCGTCGAACGTCTTGAAGGGGTCGACCACGGCGGCGCTGGGCTGCGCATCCTCAATCTTGGCGGTGAGATGGTCGACACGAAGTCCGCGACCGGCAAACTCATTCTGACGATCTTCGCAGGCTTCGCCCAATTCGAGCGGGAAATGATGCTTGAGCGCCAGCGCGAGGGGATCGCCAAGGCGAAGGCCGAGAACCGATACCTCGGCCGCAAGCCCTCGGCCAAGCTCAAGGCCGCCGAGGCCGTTGGGTTGTTCAAGGCTGGCAAGACCGTCTCGGAAGTCGCCGAGTCGCTCGCCATCGGTCGAGGGAGTGTTTATCGGGCTCTCGAAGCGGCGGGTATCAAGCAAGCCGCAGGCCACTGATCGCACGCAGGGCTGGCGGTGTTCTTGCCGCACATGGCGCGTATCTTAGGCTGAGGCGCGGCGCTTCAATACCTGTCCGGAGGAACCGGACGGCGATTCCGGCTCCTTCTGAGGGCGTCGCATCAGTTGTTCTGATTTTACCCAAGTGTCGAAGGCCTCTTTTCCGGCTCGCTTCGAGACCTGATCGCAGAACACGATCTCGGCGTTGAAATTTGACGGAATGCCTCGCGCGAGTCCGACCGCTTTTCGATTGCAGCCGCCCCGCGAAGCCGGCGAACTTCGGCTTCTCTTGCCGTCGTTGAGGTCGAGGCTCCGGTACGTCGCCCCGGCGTGCGCCATGGCGTATGTCATCTTGCCCAAAGGACCGTTCACCTGAACGTCGTTGTGCGTGTGGTGTTGATCCCAGCGCGGCGTCGAAAAGTGAAACTGTCGTTGGCCCATTGGGGTCGCTTTACCGAAGACTCGCTCCAAGAGCTTTTGCAGGTCGGCCTTTTTCCAACCACGCGGGAGTTCGAAGATGCCGTGGAAGTGGAGCTTATCGCGGCCGGAGGCGCGCCGGCCCATCTTTCGGGTCGCGAGCGTGTCGAAGAAGATCACGCGCCGTGCCTTAAACCCGAGGTCATGAAAGCGGCGATTGAAGAAGCCCTTCACCCCGCGCGGATCGTCTAGAGCCCGCGCCTTGACGTGTTCGTTGATGTGCCCGTCCACGAAGACGCCCGCCTGACCGCAATCAACGAACACGCGGGCGGCAATGAAGGCCTGCTGGACACAATCAGTCTGGCGTCGCCAATCGAAGCGGGCCAGGTGTGTAAAAGATACGGCCCTGTCGAGGTGGCGTCGTATCTCGTTGAGGTGTTCAGCGGTGAGAGCCACGTCGATCCGGGTGTTACTAAAGCATGGATGGTCTCTTTTCGTTCTACACGGCGAACTTAGGAAAGTCAGCCGCTTGCGGGGGTTTTCCCACCTTGATGTGTCCCAAAAAACAGCCCTGCGGAATGGAGGGAACAAACCTGGTTCAGAGAAAGAGCCGGATCGTCATCGGCTGGCCGCGATTGTCGCGGAAGTGTGACGCGGCCCTGCGCCTAGCAGAGGCCGACGCGCCGCCGATCGAAACGATGCGGCTTTCACCGCCTTCCTCGACGATTTCCCGCGCCTTAGCCGACGACGGGCGCGAACCCTATGGAAAGCGCCTTTACGCCCCGTTAGTTCATGGTATGTTCTTTTCATGCGTCTCGAACAAGAAGGCGCTTGAGATAAGGTGGCGGCATGGGGGAGCGATTCAGCATCAAGCCGAAAGTAGCCCAGTTCGAGAGCATTGCAGCCGTCTTTGCGACGGTTGACCGCGATATCGCGAAGGCACTTTCCGGGCAAATCGCGGAAAAGCACCGGCTAGCGTTCGCTCAGAGTTTCACCTTCGCGGTTATGCTGGCCTGTCGCGAGACCTCGATATTGCCGCACCCGCTCGCAAAGCCGGACGGCGTTCAGTTTCTCGCCCTCTCGTCAGAAGCCGCGACAGCGGCCAAGCAGCTAGGTCATGCGCTCGCCAAGCTGGAGCCGCGTTTCGCCGCCCATCTGGCGGGAGTCATCTACACGACAGCACTGCCTGAGACGTACCGCGCCGCGCACGGCATTTTCTACACGCCGCCGCAACTCGTGGACCGAATGCTGCTCATGGCGGAAGACGCTTCTATTGATTGGAGCAAGGCGCGCGTTCTGGACCCGGCCTGCGGCGGCGGCGCGTTTCTGCTGCCGATTGCATTGCGCATGGCGACAGCCATGAAACGATCAGACCCCACCTTTATCCTGAAGCAGATCGGTGAACGCCTTCACGGGTTTGAGTTGGACCCTTTCGGGGCATGGCTGGCCCAAGTCGCGCTGGAGCTGGCGCTGCAAGATGTCATCCGAGCGGCAGGCCGCTCAGCGCCGAAGATGGTCGAGATAAGGGATAGCCTCGATATGGACTCGGCCGACAACGGCCGCTTCGACCTAGTGATAGGAAACCCCCCTTACGGCCGGGTGACGCCTTCTCCCGATCGGCGAGCGTTTTTCAGGCGCAGCGTCTACGGCCACGCCAATCTCTATGGCTTGTTCACCGATGCGGCGCTGCATTGGGCGAAGGATGGAGGCGTGGTCGGATATGTGACGCCGACTTCCATGCTGTCTGGCCTCTATTACAAGGCGCTGCGCGGTTTGCTGGCTTCCGATGCGTCGGCCCTTGCCGTGAATTTCGTCAGCGAGCGCAATGGCGTGTTCACGGACGTGCTGCAGGAAACCATCCTAGCGACCTATCGCCGGGGTGGGGTAGAGCGCGCCGGCACAGTGGGCTTCATCGCGATTGATGCCGAAGGCAACACAGCCTTTCGCAAGGCCGGAACATTCGCGCTGCCCGCGCATCGGGACGCGCCCTGGCTGCTGCCGCGCGCACCTGACCAGGTAGCGCTCACTCGCCGCCTGCGGTCCATGCCGCACCGCCTTTCCGATTACGGCTACGGCGTATCGACCGGCCCGCTTGTTTGGAACCGGTTCAAGGACCAGCTCCACCACCAGCGCAAGGGAAACGCCTATCCTGTCATCTGGGCGGAATCGGTCACGAGCGCGGGCCGCTTTATCTGGCGAAGCGAGAAGCGCAACCATGCGCCGTGGTTTGAGGCCAGGCTGCCGAAGGACAATTGGCTGATCGTCACGCAGCCCTGCGTGCTGCTTCAGCGCACAACGGCAAAAGAACAACCCCGCCGTCTTATCGCCGCCGAGATGTCGGAAACCTTCATTCGTCGCCACAAAGGCGTGATTGTCGAAAACCACTTGAACATGGTGCGCGCAGTCGCGCCTAAGCCGGGTGTGCCTGCGGCCGTCATCGCGGCGCTGCTCAACAGCGCGGTCGTCGATGCCGCCTTCCGGTGCATCAATGGTTCCGTGGCGGTATCGGCATTCGAGCTTGAAGAGCTGCCACTTCCGTCACCAGCGGTCATGACGAAGTTGTTGGCGCTCGTCGCCTCAGGCACACCGACGAAAAAGATCGAGGCCACGATAGCGGCGGCTTACGCGAGGGACAATGCTGCCGCCGCTACTTGATATCAGCGAGATCCATAAGCGGCTGCAGGTCGTCTTTCCTGAGGGCACGCCGCAGCGCGGCTATTGTACGCGCGAAATGTCGGCACGCACGATCTTCGTCATGCTCTATGTCGGCGCGGTCGAGGGCAGCGGCCTGTGGATGGGGCCAAAGCATGTGTATCGCATGGGAGAAACGCAATCGGGTCGGCGCGAAGACGCGCAGCGTCAGGCGTACATAACTGCGGTCGAGAAAGCGGGATTCGTCGCGCCCGCCGATCGCTGGTTTCAAGACAACACCCGCGAACCTATTCGCGACGAGACGTTGCGCGACGGCCTAATCCGGGTGGGCGCTGTCGTCGAGCGTCCCGGCCTGGCCACCACCTCGTCAAAACCACGCTATGCGCTGCAGGCGGGCTTTGCGGCGCTCTTCGACCCGGCTCTGAAGGATGAGCCATTGGACGCGGCGATCGCAGCGTGGCAGGACCGCTCCTTGTCGGCTGGGGCGCTGGCTCGCGTGCGCCTGCAGCAACGCTCGGCGACGGCTGCGCAGTCGAAAATCCTGGTGAAGCTCCCGAACGGGGAAACCCGGCAAATGGAAGCCGGGCCGTCCTCCGTAATCACCAAGGCGGTAGTCGAGGTGTTCGCTCCAAGATTCTTGGGCGACCCCGCCGTGCTATGGATTTCCGAAAGCGGCAACAAGGTCATTCAGCGCGATGACGATCTCGCACAATCGCTTGGCCTGAAGATCGAGACGGACAAGCTCCTGCCCGATACCATCCTGGTCGATTTGGCCCCTGCAGAACCGCTGGTCGTGTTCATCGAGGCCGTAGCGACCGATGGACCTATCACCGAGGCCAGGCGGGGCGCTTTCATCGAGCTGATCATGGCGGCCGGGTTCAAGGCCACGCAGATCGCATTTGTCACTGCGTTTCGAGATCGCGATGCCGCCGCGTTCAAAAAGGCGATTCCAAATCTTGCCTGGGGATCGTTCGCATGGTGCCTGAGCGAGCCGGAACACCTAATTGCGCTCGATGGCACGCTTCCGGGCGGCATTCGCCTGCTGAGCAACTTCAACCGCCTCGGTTAACCGGTCGGGAGCGACGCGGCCGTGGTCGATCCCGGAGGCGGTAAGCCAATGGTCGTGGG
>JBEKSH010000146.1:0-6697 GCA_049517235.1 Roseiarcus sp.
TGCTCTTTCGGTTTGCGGATTTGACATTTTTATAGGATCATAAAATCCTGATGGCGTCGAAGTGACACGCCGAAGGGAGGAGCGGTGAAGCGTCGGCGGCCATTACTCGTCGGGGTGGGAGGAACCCTTCGCGATGGCTCGACGTCGGAACGGGCGCTGCGGCTGGCGCTTGGCGTGGCCGGCGATATGGGCTGCTCCACCGAGATCTTCGCGGGGCAGGCGATCAATCTTCCTCCCTATGATCCGGCCGATGGCCATCGCAGCCCCGAGGCCAAGGCGCTTGTCGAGGCCCTGCGGCAGGCAGATGGCGTGATCCTGTCTTCGCCCGGCTATCACGGCACGATTTCCGGTCTTCTCAAGAACGCGCTCGACTACACCGAGGACCTGCGCGGCGACACGCGCGTCTACCTGTCGGAGCGTGCGGTTGGCATCATTGTCTGCGCCGACGGCATCCAGGCCATGGGTTCGACGCTCAACACGCTCCGTTCGATCGCCCACGCGCTACGCGCCTGGCCGACGCCCTTCGCCGCCGTTGTCAATTCGGGCGGCAAGCCCTTCGCGCCCGACGGAAGCTGCCTGAGCACGGAGGTCGAGCAGAGTTTACGGCTCGTGGCGGCGCAGGTGGCGGAGTTCGCTCAGATGAGGATCGCCGCCGACCGCATTGAGACAGGGTCCACGGATCGTGGAGCGGCGCAGCCGTCCAGCACCGAATTGACCGAGCGCATGGCCGCGATGGAAATGACATTCCGGCTCATGGGGTAGGAAGTACAGAAGACAGGGACCGAGCGGAGGAGACGATGACAGCGCGCTTTAATTTCATGCATTTCATGCCCTATATACATCTGCCCCGGAACCACAAAGAGTTTCCGTCGCTGTGGGTGAACTTCCCGAATAAGTACTACGATCCGCACAAGGCCGCGGCCCTGTACGAGCGGTATCTCGACGAGTTCGAGTATGCCGACAAGGTCGGCTTCGACGCCATTGTGGTCAACGAGCATCACAACACCGCCTACTCCATGATGCCGGCGCCGAGCCTGATCGCGGCGACACTGCTGCCGCGCGTGAAAAATGCCCGTATCTGCGTGTGGGGCACGCCGCCCAATCTCGAGTATCCGAACCGTCTGGCGGAGGAATACGCCATGTTGGACGTCATGTCGGGGGGACGGCTCGAAGTTGCCTTCCCGCTTGGCACGGGCATGGAATACTGGGCGAATCCGGTCAATCCGGCCACCGCCCGCGAGCGCCACAAGGAGTCGATCGAGATCATCCTGAAGGCCTGGACTAAGGACGGGCCGATCAGCCACTACGGCGAATTCTACACCTACCGATTCCTGAACCCCTGGGTTCGCCCCATGCAGCAGCCGCATCCGCCCTGCTACATCGTCGGCACCGGCAGTCCCGAGACAATCGAACTCGCGGCCGAGTTGGGCTTCGGCTACTCGGCGGTCTTCGTGACCAAGAAGCGCGCCAAGGAGTTGAACGACAAGCTCCGCGAGCGCTCGGCGTTCCACGGCCATCAGATGCGGCCAGATCAGTTCCCACTCGGCGTCATGACCTATGTCGCGGAGACGCAGGAGAAGGCGGAACAGGAATTCGCCGGGCACATGCGCTACTTCTTCGAAGACGCGCTGCGCACAATTCCGCAATTTCTCGCGCCCCCCGGCTACCTGTCGATCGATCAGTTGAAGGCCCGCGCCGCGGTTGGCGACAAGCTGCACGGTGCGTTTGACTTCAAGATGGTCAGCGACGCGCTGTTCGTTGCGGTGGGCTCGGCCGACAATGTCGCCAACCTGATCGGCGAGTGGGGAGAGCTGATGGGCACGAACCATTTCAACATCCAGGGCGCGCTCGGCGACATGCCGCACTGGAAGGTGATGAAGAACATGCAGCTCATTGCCGAAGAGGTCATGCCGCGCGTGCGCGGCAGCAAGCCGGACGTTCAAGCTGTGGCGGCCGAGTAACGGGGAGAGCGATGGTTGATTTCAAGAAAGACACGATCAAGATCAACGGGGTCGACACCGTCGTCTACTCGGCGGGCAAGGGCGAACCGCTCCTGTTTCTGCACGGCGCGGGCACCTTCCACGGGTTCAAATTCGCCGAGCCGTGGGCGGAGAAGTTCCGGGTCATCCATCCCTATCACCCGGGCTTCGGCGAGTCGGGCGACGATTCCGCGATGGACACGATCAACGACTACGTCATGCACTATGTCGAGTTGCTCGACGCGCTCGGGATCAACAAGGTCCACCTCGTCGGCTTTTCGCTCGGGGGCTTCATCGCCGCGCATTTCGCCTCGCAGCAGCGGGACCGGGTGAAGACGCTGACCCTGGTGGCGCCGGCGGGCATGCGCAGCGACGAATATCCGGCGCTCGATGTGCTGGCGACCCCTGGCGACAAGATTGTCGCCAGCCTGGCGTCAAACTTTGAGGTGCTGAAGCCCTGGCTGCCCTCGGGGCCCGACCCGGAATTCATGGGCGCGCGCTATCGCGAGTCGACCACAGTGGCGCGGCTTTTTTGGGAGAAGCCGTGGGATCCGAAGTTCAAGCGCTACCTCCATCGGATCAACTCCCCGACGCTGATCGTATGGGGTGAGGAGGACAAAATCATCCCCTTCCAGCATGCGGAGCTTTGGAAGAAGGCCTTGCCGAACGCCAAGGTGCAGATCTTCAAGGGAGCCGGCCATCTCGTGCTCGACGAGAAGCCGGAAGCAGCGAGCGCCGTGGCCGCCTTCGCCGCCTGACGACTGGACAGCGGATGGGCGGGAGCTGGCCACGCCGGCTGCCCCAGATTTCTTGCGCGCTTCAAAGGCTAGCGGCCGAGAAGCCGGCCGCTAGCCCGCCGATCGCGTCCGCGCCAGCAACTTGCGTTCCGCCGTGGCGGGCATGAGCTCCTCAAGCACCCTCGGCGCCACCAACAGGTATGCATGCATCTGGTCGAGCACAGTCGTGTCGTCGTCGTTAGAAACCGGGGTGTGATAAACGTAGCGACGGATGCCGGCAAAAATCATCGTTGAGTGCATGCCCCAGACAAGCTCGATCTCGCGCTGGAAGGGCCGGATGACGTCGACGGAAGGATAGAGGAAATGAACCCTCACCTCGTTGATCATCGCGGTGAGCAGTTCGCCGGTGGCTCGAGCAAGATAGGTTTGCGCAAAGGTCGGGTCGTTGAGGGCGGCATACCAGAAGCCGCGATACCAGGTGTCGCGGTAGATATGCGGCAGATACCGGCCATAGAAATCGGGAATCCGTTCCGTTAGCGGCCGGGTTCGGTCGGTCAGGATTTGCCGCCAGATGGGATCCCAGTGAGCATTCTGGATGCGGTCGCAGATGGCCGTGATGAGGTCGGCCTTGGTCGGGAAATAGCGATGGACCAGGGGCTGGGTAACGTGCACCCGGTCGGCGAGCGCCTGCACCGTGATGCGCAGGCCTTTCTCCGAAAACAGATCAGCGGCGGCATCCAGCAACACACGACGTCGCTCATCCGCCGGCAGGTTGCGTTTCCGCTGCCTGCTCGCTGATGCGGGTCGTTTCCTGGCCGCGCCTTTCCGGGCGATAGGTTGCCTGACCATGCAGGGTGTTTGGCACGGAAACCGCCGAATTGGAATGGCCGGCATGAGCGGATCGCAAGGTTCAACGCGTCGCACAAAGGCGAGTTGCGGCCGACCTGACTGAGGTCTTGGCGGCAAAAGACCTCATGTCCGGGCGGGATCGCACCGGCAACCGTGCCAAACGCCGCCCACACCTTCCCGCCGTTGTTCTTCGTTCCGGAGCGGCGCGGCGACCGCCAGAAGCCAAATTTATAATCTCATAAAATCCTATTGCGAAGGCGGCGTCGGTTGCTATTATCGACCGAGCAAGCCGCGGGGGAACGGCACGCCTTTAGAGGGTTGGCGCCGACGGCAGGGAGGACTTAGGGCCAGTGTTGTGCGCGAACAGCGACGCGTGGCGAGTTGGGCGCGGCTCGCCCGGAAATCAGCTACCGATGCGTTGTGGCAGTTCGTTCGCCTATCTCAGAGACTCTCCGATCGACTACCTGAAAATCGACGGCAGCTTCATGCGTCGGCTGAAGGATGACGGCGTCGACCGCGCGACTGTGGAGTCACAGCGAGCGGCCTTTGATAGATTCGACAAAACCGCAACGGGTGGCGCGGCGGCCGCGCGCCGCGCACATGCAGGAGGCGAAGATGGCTAACCGGATTTTGACAACCCACGTGGGGGCACTGCCCACTCCGAAGAAGTTGGTCGAGCTCGCCCATCAGCGATCTCTCGGCGAGAAGTTTGACAAGGCGGCGTACGACCGGGAAATCAAAGACGGCGTGGAAGATGTCGTCCGCCACCAGAAACAGGTCGGCGTCGATCTCGTCAATGATGGCGAGTTGCCCCACAACGTGGGTTGGGCCTGGGACTATGGCGCATGGTGGTCCTATGTGATCCCGCGCCTCGACGGCGTGGAGGCCGTCAAGTCAGGGCTCTGGGGTTCGACGCTATCGGCGCAGACGAAAACCCCGATGGCGCCCAACGATTTCGTGGTGAGCGATTGGGGAGAGCGCCGGGATATGGCCAAGTTCCAGGAGGCCTACATGGATCCCCACTCCGGGTGCGGGATTCCCGAGCAGTGGATGACCGAACACCACCCCGCCGTTAAGGGCCCCCTCAAGTACAAAGGGCAGGCGGACATCAAGCGCGATATCGCGAACCTCAAGGCCGCTCTCAAGGCCGCCGGGATCGAGGAAGGCGGTTACATCAACTCGATCGCGCCGGCGAGCGTCTCGCGCATGGCGAACGAATACTATAAGAGCGAAGAAGAGCTGATGTACGCCTGCGCGGACGCGATGCGCGAGGAATACAAGGCGATCATCGATGCCGGGCTGAGCGTCCAGCTTGACGACCCGGCGTTCGCCGAGAACTGGGATCAGTCGAAGAAAGAGCCGAGCGTTGAGGGCTACAGGCGCTACACGGGGAAGTGCGTTGAGATTCTCAACTACGCGATCCGCGGGCTGCCCCAGGAGAAAATCCGCTTCCACCTCTGCTGGGGGAGCTGGCATGGACCGCATACCACCGACATTCCGATGAAGCACCTGGTGGACCTGATGCTGCAGATCAATGCGGGCGCGTATTCCTTCGAGGCGGCCAATGCCCGCCATGGGCACGAGTGGAAGCTGTGGAAAGACATCAAGCTGCCCGCGGGCAAGGTGATCATGCCCGGCATCGTCAGCCACTCGACCAACCTAATCGAGCACCCCGAACTCGTCGCCGACCGGATCGTCAACTTCGCCGAGGCGGTCGGCCGCGACAACGTCGTCGCCTCGACCGATTGCGGGCTAGGTGGTCGTGTGCACCCGCAAATTGCCTGGGCGAAGCTTGAAGCTCTCGCGCAGGGCGCGGAACTCGCCACGAAGCGCCTGTGGCGCCAAGCCGCAGCGTAGTCGGTGTGGGTCGGCGCCGCGGAAAACGCCAGAGAGGCGCTTTCCGACGATGTGAATGAACAAAAAAGGGAGGACTCAAACAATGGATAGACGCACGTTTATCAAGGCAAGCGCTGTCGCTGTCGGCGCGGTCAGCCTGCCTCGAAAGCTGTACGCCGCTGCCGAGGCGCCGACGAAAATCCGCTTCGGAACTGCGGTCGGCATGTCTGGCCTGTTCGTCGATGGCTCGAAATCGACGACCATCTCCCAGTATGACCTCTGGGCGAAGAGGACCAACGACGCCGGCGGCCTGATGCTGTCGAAATACAACAAGAAGGTGCCGGTCGAGATCGTCTATTACGACGGCCGTTTCGACATCAACGAAACGACCAAGCTCACCGAGAAACTTATTCTCGACGACAAAGTCGACATGATGCTGGCGCCATGGGGCACGGCGTGGAATATCGCCTCGGCGCCAATCACCAACAAGTATGAATATCCGGTGATCTACACGACGGCCGGCGACTCGAGTCTCTACACCAAGGCCAATGACTGGCCCTACGCTTTCTGGTCGCTCTCTCAGCCGAACGAATCGGTCCAGCCTCTGATCGACTGGCTCGTCCAGATGAAAAAGGATGGGAAGATCAAGGGGCGCGTCGCTGCTATCAATATCGGCATCGAGCTAGGCGTCGAAATGGCCAACGCCTTCGCGAAGCTGGCCCCGAAAGCCGGTCTGGATCTCGTCTTCAACAAGAGCTATCCCCCCGACGTTACGGATCTGCAGCCGCTGCTGCGGGAAGTCATGGCGACCAAGCCGGATGCTTTCTTCGCCTTCAGCTACCCGCCGGACACCTTCATGGTGACCGGGCAAGCGCAACAGCTCGGTTTCAGCCCGGACGTATTCTATGTCTGCATCGGGGGCGTCTTCCCGGGCTATCGGGATCAGTTCGGCGCCGACAAGGTCGAAGGCATCTTCGCCTATGGCGGACAGGACCCCTCCGCGCCGGGCTACGAAGACTACGCCAAAGCGATGAAAGCCGTGTACAACCAGGAGCCAGAAGCGGGCGCGGTTCAGGTCTACGCCTGCCTGCAGATCGTGCAGCAGGCGATCGAGAAGGTCGGTGAGATCGACCGCAAGAAAATCCGCGACGAAATCGCCAAGGGCGGCAAAGGCACGCTCTGGGGCGACATAACCTGGAAGAACCAGTTGAACGCCAATCCCTGGGCGGTCGGCCAGTGGCAAGGCGGCAAGATGGTCGGCGTCTTTCCGGCCAACAAGCAGAACGCGAAGCCGCC
>JBEKSH010000147.1:0-6695 GCA_049517235.1 Roseiarcus sp.
ATTTCACGATCATGGATTTGGCCGCGGAATTTTATCTCGAAACGGTGGAGCAGGTGTTTCAGAAAAACCTGTTGCCGCTCGGCAAGATGAAGTTCAAGGGCGAGACGATCGAACCGCGCGCGATCAAGAAGACGTTCCTGCTGACCGTCGAGGGCGAGAAGGACGACATCTGCGCGATCGGCCAGACGCTCGCGGCGCAGGATCTTTGCGGCGGCCTGCGCCCCTATATGAAAACCCACCATATGCAGGCGGGCGTCGGCCATTACGGCGTGTTCAACGGCCGCCGCTGGGACGCCCAGATCTATCCCGTGGTGCGCAACCACATCCAGGCGAGCCGCTGAGGCCGCCGGGCCGGGGGCCCGCAAAGACGATTCCGCCGACCCTCTGGCCGTCAGCTGCGCGGCGTCGAGGTCATCAGGCCGACGGCCGCGCCGGTGGCGTCGGCGATGATCGCGATGCGGCCGACATTCGGGATATTGAACGCCGGGCGCAGCACTTTGCCGCCGTTTTCAGCGACCAGTCCGACGCGATGATCGACATCGTCGACCTCGATGTAATTGAACCAATGGGGCGGCGTCCCCGGCGGCGATACGCCCGCCATGTCCATCACGCCGCCAACCATCGCCGGGCCGCTGTGCGCCAGCGTGTACGTGCCCGCCTGCATCGGCATGTCGCTGAACGTCCAGCCGAGCGTCGCGCCGTAGAAGGCCTTGGCCTTCGCGACGTCGTTGGTCATCAGTTCGTTCCAGTTGAACATTCCATGCGCCGCCATGTCATCCTCCCGGTGAGCGATCGTCTATAGCGCCGTCGCGTAATGGGATCGTGACAGGAAAACGCCCGCCCGTCACTCGGCTTTCGCCGGCTTCGGGCCGCCTTTGGAAACGCCGACCATCGCGGGGCGCAACACGCGATCGCCGATCGTCCACCCGCTTTGCATGACTTTTGTGACGGTGCCGGAGGGCACGGCCTCATCGGGCTCCTCAAAAATCGCCTGATGGAAATTGGGATCGAACTTCTCGCCCTGCGGCTCCAGCTTCTTGACGCCGTGGCGCGCCAGCGCGGCCTGCAGATCGCGCGCCGTCAATTCGACGCCGTCGATCAGGCTCTTGAACCCGTCGTCGGCGCTGGAGCGGGCGTTTTCGGGCAGACTTTCCAGCGCGCGCGACAGATTGTCGACGACGCTCAGCATGTCGCGCGCGAACGCGCTGACGCCGTAGGACTTGGCGTCCGACACTTCGCGCTCGGTGCGGCGGCGCAGGTTTTCCATTTCGGCCAGGGTGCGCAGAACGCGGTCCTTCAACGCGGCGTTCTCGGCGTTCAGCGCTTCGATGACGGCGAATCCGTCGCGCTCGCCGCCCGCTTGCGGCGAAGCCGCCGCCGCATCGGGCGCGCCGGTCGAATCGGCCGCCTGCGCCTCCGGGGCGGCCTCATTGACTTGCGCCTTGGTGGTCTCGTTCATGGTCAATCCTGTTGTGCGGAAGGGCGGGGCGGATATCAGGGTTCGAGGGCCAAAAATCAAGCGCCGGCGCGCTGGGCGGCGCCGCGCCTTTCCTCGGCCGGATCGAAAATCGCCAGAATATGCCGCCTTATCGCCGCCTGGCGCGTCGGCGAGGTGATTTTCGAACCCGTCAAATCGGTCACATAGAAAGAATCGACCGCCTTTTCGCCGAAAGTGACGATATGCGCCGAGCCGATGTTGAGGTTGAGCTTCGAGAGCTCGGCGGTCAGGTGATAGAGCAGGCCCGGCCGGTCGAGCCCCGACACCTCGATCACCGTGAAGCGGTTTGACAGGTTGTTACTGATCGTCACGTCGGGCGCCACTGCGAAAGCCTTGGCGCGCGCGTCGGGGCCGCGCTTGGCGGCGACCATTTCGCCCAGGCGAATCTCGCCGCGCAACGCTTTTTCGACGCCCGCGGCGATGCGATCGGCGCGGCGCAATTCATCCGCGTCGCGTTCAAAGGCGCGGGACAGGAAAATCGTGTCGAGCGCGAGGCCGTCCGTGGTGGTGAATATCTGCGCGTCGACGATATTGCCGCCCGCGCTGGCGCAGACGCCCGCGATGATCGACAACAGACGCGGATGGTCCGGCGCGACGATGGTCAGCTCGGTCACGTCGCGGAACGCGTCGGTCGCCACTTCCGTCGCGAGCGAGCGAACCTCCACCGCCATCGAATAAAGCAGCTTGGCCTGCGCGATCTGGCGCTTCAGGTCGACCTTGAGCCAGTAAGCGGGGTAATGGCGCGCCGCATAAGTCTCGAAATCAGGGTCGGACCAGCCGGGCAGCCCTCGGCGCAGCGCTTCTTGCGCGACGGCGACGCGCGACCTGCGGTCGATCGACGAATGGCCGCCGCCGAGCACGACCTCGGTTTCCCAGAACAGCGTGCGCAGGAGCTGGCCTTTCCAGCCGTTCCAGACGCCGGGGCCGACCGCCCGGATGTCGCAAACCGTCAACACCAGCAGCATCTTGAGGCGCTCGACGGTCTGCACGATGCCGGCGAAAGTCTCGGTCGTGCGCGGGTCCGAGAGATCCCGGCTCTGCGCCGTTATCGACATCGTCAGGTGCTGCTCGACAAGCCAGACGGCCGTTTCGGTCTCGGCCGCAGACAGGCCGAAACGCGGACACAGACGGCGCGCGACCTCGGCGCCGGCGAGCGAATGATCCTCCCGCCGGCCCTTGGCGATGTCATGCAGGAACGCGGCGACATAGAGCACCCTGCGGTGGGCGATCGCCGGCATGAATTCGCTCGCCAGCGGATGGTCCTCGACCAGCCGGCCGGCCTCGATGTTGGCGAGCACGCCGATCGTGCGCAACAAATGCTCGTCTACCGTGTAATGATGGTACATGCTGAATTGCATCATCCCGACGATGCGGCCGAAATCGGGGACGAAGCGGCCCAGCACGCCCGCTTCGTTCATGTGGCGCAGCACGATCTCGGGCGAACGGCGCGAGGTCAGGATTTCGAGAAAAATCCGGTTGGCTTCGGGATCGTTGCGCAAGTTCGCGTCGATGCGCTTCAGCGAACGGGTGACGAGGCGCGTGGCGTCGGGATGAACGGCCAGATTGCTGCGGTCGGCCGCCCAGAACAGGCGGATCAAATTGGTCGGATCGCGTTCGAAGGCGTCGCCGCGCACGACGCTGATGCGATCGAATTCGATCTTGAAATCCTTGGCGTCGGCGATGACGCTCGATCGTCGGCGCAGGCGTCTGAAAAACCGATCGAGCACGGGACGCGGCTTGGCTTGCCGCTCTTCCAGAGCCGCGCAAACGATGGCGGTCAGATCGCCGACGTCCTTGGCGATCAGGAAGTAGTGCTTCATGAAGCGCTCGGCGTCGCTCAGACCGGCGCGCGGCGTATAGCCGAGCTGCCGGGCGATCGGCCGCTGAAAATCGAAGCTCAGGCGCTCTTCGGGCCGCCCTGTAGCGAAATGCAGGTGGCAACGGACCGCCCAGAGGAATTCCTCGCAGCGGCGGAACAGCGAAAATTCCTTGGCGGTGAACAGGCCGGCGTCGACGAGTTCGAAGGTGTCGCGCACCCGATAGACGTATTTGGCGACCCAGAACAGCGTGTTGAGATCGCGCAGGCCGCCCTTGCCCTCCTTGATGTTGGGTTCGACCTCATAACGCGAAGCGCCCGTGCGCTTGAGGCGGGCGTCGCGTTCGGCGAGCTTGGCCGCGACGAACTCGCGCGCCGAGCGCGCGACGATCTCCTTGTCGAAACGCTCCCATAACTCGTCGAACAGCGCGCGGTCGCCAAGGATGAAGCGCGCTTCGAGCAGCGAGGTGCGGATTGTCATGTCCGCCTTGGCCTGCCGGAGGCATTCGTCGATCGATCGCGTGGCGTGGCCGACTTTCTGGCGCAGATCCCACAGCACATACAGCATCGTCTCGACGATCTTCACGGCCTCGGGCGTGCGATCGCCCGGCAGCAAGAACAACAGGTCGACGTCGGAGCCCGGCGCGAGCAGGCCGCGCCCGTAGCCGCCGACCGCCGCCACCGTCACGCGCGCGACCCGCGAGGATTCATCGAGATGGATGAAACGCAGGGCGAGGCCGTGGATCGCCCCGACGATCTCGTCTTCGAGATTGCTGATGCGCGCCGCGCAAGCAAGGCCCTTGCCGCCTTCCTCGAGCAGCCGCCGCGCCTCGGCGCGCCCTTCCTCGAGCGCGCCGGCGAGAACCTGGACCGCCGCCTGCCGGAACGCTTCGTCATCAGCGATTTGCTCGCGCAGGGCGGCGATTTCGCCGTCGAGGCGCAGCCGCTCGGCGCCCCGCTTCGGCGCGGAGGCGGCGCGGCGCGGACGGCCGGGGCGGTGATTTTGGGTCGAAACGGATTCCATCGGGGCGCTTTTAGCACGAGCATGGCGCGCGCGCGCAATTCAAGCGCCACGCGAGGACGGAGATCAAGGCGTGGCGGAGGCCGCCCGCCGCGCCTCGATGACGTCCCAGATCGCGGCGGCGAGGTCGGGACCGCCCAGCCGCTTGATGACGCGCAAGCCGGTCGGCGAGGTGACGTTGATCTCGGTCAGATGGCCGTCGATCACGTCGATGCCGACAAACAACAAGCCGCGGCGCCGCAGCTCCGGCCCGATGCGCGCGCAGATCTCCCGCTCTCTTTCCGTGAGTTCGGTTTCCCGGGCGGCGCCGCCGCGCACCATGTTGGAGCGGATGTCGTCGCCGACCGGCACGCGATTGACCGCGCCGAGCGCCTTCCCGTCGACAAGAACGATGCGCTTGTCGCCATAGGCGACTTGCGGCAGAAATTTCTGGATGACCCAGGGCTCCTTGAAGGTCACGCTGAACAGATCGAACAGCGAGCCGAAATTCGGGTCCTTCGGGCCGACCTTGAAGACGGCGGCGCCGCCGGCGCCATAGAGCGGCTTCATCACGACTTCGCCGTGCTCGACGCGGAACGCTTCGATGGCGGCCCGGTCGCGCGAGATCAGCGTCGCCGGCATCAGTTCGGGAAAGTCCATGACGAACAGTTTTTCGGGCGCGTCGCGCACCGAGCGCGGATCGTTGACGACGAGCGTGGCGGGGTGGATTCGCTCGAGCAGATGGGTCGTCGCGATATAGGCGAGATCGAAAGGCGGGTCCTGCCGCAACAGCACGACGTCGACTTCGGCCAGATCGATGCGCCGCATTTCTCCGAGCGCGGCATGTTCGCCCTGGACGTCGCGGACCTTCAGGGGCTGCGCCCGCGTGACGACGCGGGTCCCGTCGAGCGTCAGCCGGTCGGGCGTATAATAGAGCAGGCGATGCCCTCGCGCCTGCGCCTCCAGCATCAAGGCGAAAGTCGAGTCGCCCGCGATATTGATGCGCTCGACGGGGTCCATTTGAACGGCGACGGTGAGAGTCATGAGCGCTTTTGCCTGCTGTTGGGGGCGCTTCGGCCGCCCCTTTTAGGGGTTTCCGCCGGGATTGAACACAGGCTTGCCGCGCCGGCGACCTATGGAGGCCGATCCTTCGGGAACGAAGGCGGCGCATTTTGCGCGTCGCCGAAGACGGCCGGCCTCATCGGCGTCGTCGGTGGACATCCGCCCGTCCTGATTCGCTCGCCCGAAACGGCCAAGGCCCTCGAAATCGCCCACGATCTCGGTCGCTTCGCCGCCGAGAGCTATCCATGGCGAGCGGATCACCGGCCAGATAGTTCGAGTGAGCGGCAGGGCCCGCGGCGATCGCCGTGGCGTATTCGATCGCATCGTTAAGGCCAGGATGAATGAACACCCGCCCGGCCAATATGGCCGCGCCGCCCGGGTCGATCGTCGTCCTCGGCTTGATGCGCTCGATGTGCCGGCCGGCGACAATATGCACCGTCGATCAAGGCCGCGCGCTCGCTCATCTACTCAATAGCCCGTGCCACATGTAAAGGTCCTGGACGAATTGATCTATCGAAGCAATAGCCTCGGTGCTTCCACCGTGAGCGGAATGGCTTCGAACGCCATAAGCGTGCATGATCTTCGCGCGGGCGGGGTCGTGTCGATCAAGCAATAAGGCGAGCTTAGTCTCGAATGGAACCCGTCGCCGGCGATTCTTGAGATCCAGGTAGGCCGGAATGTCCCAACCCCGCCGGCGGGGCCAATCCGGGTTAGCGGACCGGGTGTCGCATGCTATCTCAAAAAGATCGTTCACCGCGCTCTCGAACTGACCAAACAGCATCACGAACACTCCGCGCTCGAGGATGTCGCGCTTCTCTTCGAGACGGTCCAAATTGCCGGCAGCCCTGGCTGTGGGCACCTCCGCTTCATAGGCGTCGATCATCCAGTCGTACGCGGCTTTGATCTGCGGAACCTCTTGCACCGTCAGACCATGTCCGCGAGCAGCTTAGGATCGAACGGCTCTCCCTTTGTCCCCTTCCCGAGTCGGTGAAGCACCCACCGCGGCGGCTGAAAGTGGTCTGCGACATCCACAAGCGTGAAGACCTTGTTGCCGGAATAAATGTCGACGCGACCATTGGCGCCGATAACCCAGAGCGCCTTGGGCCTGATCCAAATCTCCGCGCCCGCGGCTTTCCGAACGAACAGGCTGGGTTGCTTGCGCTCCTTGACCCCAGTCCGTTCCATCAGTTCCTCGCGCATCGGGGCCGGGCCGCCGTCCGTAACCGTCCACCCGTTCGCCGACGCCCAAACCCTGATTTGGGCAAAGAGATCGTCGAGACGCGTGAGCCAGTCATCAACGCGCCGGTTTACATACTCCG
>JBEKSH010000148.1:0-6695 GCA_049517235.1 Roseiarcus sp.
CTGACGGGCCGCGTCTATCGCGCTGAGGAAGGCTATGGATTCGGCTTCTCGCACTACGTGGTCCCGGTCGGCGAAGGCCTCGCCAAGGCCAAGGAGCTGGCGCGCAAGATCGCCGGCAACGCGGGGCGCACGAATTTCGCGCTGATCCAGGCCTTGCCGCGCATTGCCGAAGGCGACCGCGCCGCCGGCTATCTGATGGAAGCGTTGATGTCGGCCATCGCCCAGGACGATTCGCAGGCCAAATCGCGCCTGCGCGCCTTCCTGGAAAAACGCGCGGACAAAGTGGCGCCGCAGTCGTGATTCCGCTTTAGTTTGGCGAACGAGACAATACCGGGAGGTTGGTGATGCAAGCGAGCCTCGTCGCGCCCGAACGGGACAGGGCCGCGTCCGCGCCGCTGCGCAAGCTCAAGACCGGCTCCAACGCGGCGACGGTCGAACGGCGCGCCGACGGCGCGATCCTGGTGCGCCCGACGCAGCCGCTCGGCGCCTATCCGATGAAATTGACCGAGCGTCTCGCGCGCTTCGCCGATGAGGCGCCGCAGCGCGTGTTCGTCGCCGAGCGCGACGCGAACGGCGCTTGGCGCAAGATCACTTACGCGCAGGCGTTTGACGCCGCCAAGGCGATCGGCGGCGCGCTGATCCGGCGCGGCCTGTCGCCGGAGCGCCCGCTGATGATCCTGTCGGGCAATGACATCGAGCACGCGCTGCTGGCGCTCGCCTGCCTGCATGTCGGCCAGCCCTACGCCCCGGTCTCGCCCGCCTACTCGACCGCGTCGAGCGATCTTTCCAGGCTCGTCCATATCGCGCAGCGGCTGACGCCGGGTCTGGTGTTTGCGAGCGACGGCGCTGTTTTCGCCGCGGCTCTGGAGGCGGTCGCCGCCGGCGGCGCGGAAGTCGTCGTCACGCGCCATCCGCCGCCGGGCCGCCCCGCCGCGCTTTTTTCCGACCTGCTCGAATTCCCCATCGACGAACAGGTCGTGGCCCGCGCGCATGACGCGATCGGCGGCGACGCGGTCGCCAAGATTCTGTTCACGTCAGGCTCGACCGCCCTGCCCAAGGGCGTCATCAACACACAGGCGATGTGGACCGCCAATCTGGAGATGATCGCCAATTATTTCCGGTTCCTGCGCGACGATCCGCCGGTTCTCGTCGACTGGCTGCCGTGGAACCACACCTTCGGCGGCAACCACAATTTCGGCCTCGTCCTCTATAATGGCGGCTCGCTGTATATCGACGAGGGCCGTCCGACGCCCAAGGGCATTCTGGCGACGGTGCGAAACTTGCGCGAGATCGCGCCGACGGCCTATTTCAACGTGCCCAAGGGTTTTGAGGAACTGGTCCCTTTCCTGCGCGCCGAACCGGCGCTGCGCGAGACTTTCTTCTCGCGCCTCAACATGAATTTCTTCGCCGGCGCCGGCCTCGCCCAGCATGTCTGGGACGAGATGGACGCGATCGCCGTCGAAACATTGGGCGCGCGCGTGCCGATGCTGACCGGCCTCGGCGCGACCGAAAGCGGCCCGTTCGCGCTGGCCTGCGCGCCCGAACATTGCCGCTCGGGCTATGTAGGGCTGCCCGTTCCGGGCGTCGAGCTGAAACTGGCGCCGGTCGAGGGCAAGCTCGAAGCGCGCCTGCGCGGCCCGGCGATCACCCCGGGCTATTGGCGCGACGCGCCGGCCAACGCCAAAGCCTATGACGAGGAAGGCTATTATCGTCTTGGCGACGCGCTGAAGTGGATCGACGAAGCCGACCCGGCCAAGGGCCTGGCGTTCGACGGGCGCATCGCCGAGGATTTCAAGCTTTCCACCGGCACCTGGGTCAGCGTCGGGCCGATGCGCGCGAAGATCATCGCCCATTTCGCGCCCTATTTCCGCGACGTGGCGATCGCCGGAATCGATCGCGACGACGTGGCGGTCCTCGCCTTCCCCGATCTCGACGCCTGCCGCGCCCTCCGCGCGGACGGCGACGGACAGGACGACGCGCGCGCGATCTTGGCCAACGTCGGCGTCCAACGGGAATTGCGCCGCCTGCTGGCGGCGCTGGCCGCCGGCGCGACCGGCTCGTCGACGCGCGTCGCGCGCCTCATCCTGATGGAGGCGCCGCCCTCGCCCGACAAGGGCGAAATCACCGACAAGGGATCGATCAACCAACGCGCGGTGCTGGCCCATCGCGCCGATCTCATCGAGGAGCTTTACGCCACGCCCTATTCGTCCCGCGTCATCGCCACGCCGGAAACCTGAGCCCGCTGGAGGCGCCCGCCGCGGCGTCGCGTCTCCGATCGACAACGCGGCCGCCGCGCTCTCACGGCGAGGATCATACCCAATGGGCTTTCAGTACTCCCGCAAGTTGACGATCGAATGGGGCCATTGCGACCCCGCCGGCATCGTCTTCAATCCGCGGTTCTTCGAGTTTTTCGATTGGTCGACGGCGCTGCTCGTGCGCGCCGCGCTCGGCCTGGAAAAGGTCGAAATGCTGGCCGCCTATGGCGTCGCCGGCATTCCGCTGGTCGACACGCGGGCGACCTTTCACCGCCCGTCGCGATACGGCGAGGAGGTCGAAATCGTCTCGAGCGTGATGGCCGTCGGACGCTCGAGCTTCGAGATCGGCCACAGGCTGTTCAACGCCGGGCGGCTGGCGGTCGAGGGGCGCGAAAAGCGCGTTTGGGTGGTTCGCGACGGCGAAAACGGCGGCCGGCTCAAAGCCCAGACGATGCCTGACGACGTGGCTCGGAAACTGAAGGGCGCGTAGACGCCCCGCCTACCGCGCCTGCGCGTGATATTCGTCATTCGGCCGCATGTCGACCGCCGAGGCCATGCGGTTGGACATGTTGAAGAACGAGGCCACCGCCGCGATGTCCCAGATTTCGCGATCGGAAAAGCCGACGTCGCGCAGCGCCTGCCGGTCCGCCTCCTCGATTTGCGCGGCGGACAGCGTCACTTTCTCGGCGAAGGCGAGCATGGCATGCTGGCGCGGCGGCAGCTCGGCGGCGCGCCAGTTCATCGCCATCAATTCGCCAAGCTGGGGAATCCCCGAGATTTGACGCACCGCCGCGCCATGCGCGGTCAGGCAATAGAAACAGTGATTGTCCGAAGAGACCGCCACCGCGATCATTTCGCGCTCCAGCCTGGTGAGGCCGGAGGGCGCCAGCATCAGATCGTTGTAGAAAGCCGCGAAGGCTTCGAGCTTGGCCATGTCATGCGCATAGGCGGTCAGCACGTTGGGAACGAAGCCGAGCTTCGCGCGGCATTTGTCGAAATAGGCCGCCATGGCCGGCGTCGGCTCGGCGCTTTTGAGGTCAAGCGCCGTGATGCGCGCGCCGCGGGCCGCCTGCTTGTTCGATTTCTTCGCCATCGGGCCGTCCGTTGTTGCCGCCTGCCGGCGGCGCCATTGTAGCGGCAACCGCCGCCGCGTCGATAGCTGCGCCGGCGATCAAATTGCTTCCGTCCGGAGATTTCGATGACCGACGCGCGCGCCCTCAGGTCCCAATACCCGGCGTTCGCGGCCAGCAGCGCAAGGGACCTGCGCCGGGGGCCACGTAGTAGCGCCTCCTTACATGATTAAGTCTCAGGGGTCGGAACGCGGGCCCGCGCGCCGAGTAGCCCGACGCAACCAAGGACCTATCTGGGGCGCTCGGTGGTGCTGCTCGACAAACGTCCACAGGTCCGAGAAGGAGCGTTTCTTGGCACGGATAGCGGACGCGAAGTCTTCAATGATTTCGCTCCAGATCGGATCGCGCCTTGGCGACCCCATCGAACCGTCGTCATGATACCGCGGTCTGGCTCGGATTTTTACGCCTCGAACTCGGATGTCCTTCGGTAGCGGCTTGGCCGAAAAGTGGAGCAGTTCGGAGGTTACATTCTCTGACGGTGGAGCGAACTCGTCTTTGTCCGTAGAACGAAACGTGTTCGCGTCCTCCGTGCTCTCAAGTCGTTGAAAGGAAAACAACTCCTCTTGACTGCGCTCCGTCTTGAGGAGCCCTTCTACGTGCTCTTCGCCCAGGCTGGGCGGGAAGTAGACATTCTTGTGCGCGTTGAACCACTGCAGCTCGTTGAAGCCGGCAGCGTCCTGCTCTCGGATGATCACGATGACGTTGTTCTCGCAATCCGTCTGATACACGTTGTTGTCGTGCAGCAGCAGGGCGTGTTTGGGCGAGAGAGGCATGAACATCTGGAGTCCCGAACGAGTCATGCCCGCCGACGAGCGAGAGGGAAGGCGGACCCGACAAAACCAATTCGTCACCACAACGGGGTTGTCCGAAATGATGAATGGAACTGAGCTTTGGTTCACGATGAGAAACTGCTTCAGATCGAGCGTTATCGGGCTGAGGGCGAGTGCTTGCCCCACCATGAAGCTCGCCGAGTCGGTCAGTCCGACTCGCACTTTGCGCAGCTCCTCTTCGCTGACGCGGTTGAACATCATAAGCTTCGCCATCTTGTCGACCATTCCATTTATCTCCTCCTCCGCGCGCAGTGTCCTCGCCCGTTGAAGCGCAATCATCATAACGATGTGGAGTCCGTCGAGGCGGTCGATTTTATTTGAACCGATCATCTTTCGAGCAAGCCCAGCGAATATCCCTTCCATCTGGCACAAGTTTTGTTCGACTTGCGTGGCTTTGCCGTAAAAGTAATCTCGATAGCACTGGTCTCTTAAGGATGCGCGACTGATGATCCTTCCACGCTTGATATTTATGATGTTAATCTGACGCTCGTCCGCGTCGCAGGCAAAATGCCTCAGCGTCGACTTAGGGACGTAGTGCTGTCGCTTGTTGTCAGGCATAGTCCGCCTCGGGTTATCCCGCTCCTCCGCAGGCTCGCGGGAATACGACCGCTCTGAGGCAAATACCTGATCGGGGTTTCTCGATCATATCGCCAATTGGAAAGGCAGATCGCGGAAGAAGCCAGCCTCTGGGTTAACGATGGCTCGAGTCAGGAACGCCGAGCCTGATGCTTCGTGCACCAGGAGGCGTGAGTCAGCGCGCCGTGAACGAGCCTTTTGAACCGTCTCAGGGTTCCCTAGGCAACCAATCCGCCGAGCATTCGTTCGGAATCCCCTGACCTCAATCAGCCCGTGCTCATTTTTCTCGGGTTGAGGGTTTCGCCCAGGACAAAGATGGATTTAGAGAGCAAAATTGCGTCCGATTGATTCAAGCTTGCTTGGTCCGGGGCAATCTTAGCAATCAATGAAATCCGAAAAGCGGGCTGATGCGGCGACACCGCGCCGGCGATTACGCCGCGTCGGCGAACTTGACCGCGATGCCGGTGGCGGCGACGCGCTGCAGCGGGGCGCCGTCCATGTCGGCGCGCTTGACGCGGTCGACTTCAAAATCGAGACCAATAATCGCGTCGGCGTCATATTCTTCCGCTTCGCGGATCAGCGCCTGGACGGCCGCCAGACGGTCGGCCTCGGCGCCGCCGGCGTTGACGGCGCGCCAACTGGAGGACGCCTTGATGCGGCCGATCGAATAATGGCCGCGGCCGCCTTCGAGTTTGTTGGTGTGGCTGACTTGCATTACTCTTGCCATCTTCTTGTTGCGCCCGTCCGCTCGCCTAAAGAAATAGCGCGCGTCGCTTGCACAGGTCTTAACAATGCGAAATCGCCGGCATTTTGCGGCGTTTGGGTTGACGAATAGCTAAAATCCAAGCGGTCGCCTGAGGCCTGCCCGCTTGCCGGGAGCTTACGGGATGGGCGCGGGCTCCTTCGCTTGCGTGATCGACGACCATCGGCTCTTGGCGCCCGAAGGCCGGGGTGAGACGCGCGGCGGCGCGGCTGAAAGGCGCAAGACCCGGCTTGCTCGCGCCTTCTCCCGTCTTTGAAGGAGAAGGCTCGCGCGCGCCGGCGCTAATCGGCGGGACCGACTTCCTCGGGCGCCGGCTGCTTTTCGAGATCGGCGCCGGTCTGCTGATCGACGGCGCGCATCGACAGGCGCACCTTGCCGCGATCGTCGAAGCCCAGCAGCTTCACCTTGACCTTGTCGCCCTCCTTGACGACGTCGGTGGTCTTGGCGACGCGGCTCTTGGCGAGCTGCGAGATATGGACGAGACCGTCCTTGGAGCCAAAGAAATTGACGAAAGCGCCAAATTCGACGGTCTTGACCACCGTGCCGTCATAGATCTGGCCGACTTCCGGATCGGAGGCGATCGACTTGATCCAGTTGATGGCGGCCTTGATCTTGGCGCCGTCGGCCGAGGCGATCTTGACCGTGCCGTCGTCCTCGATGTTGATTTTGGCGCCCGTCTTCTCGACGATTTCGCGGATCACCTTGCCGCCGGTGCCGATGACTTCGCGGATCTTGTCGGTCGCGATCTTCATCGTCTCGATGCGCGGCGCGAATTCGCCGAGCTCCGCGCGCGCGCCGCTCAGCGCCCTGCTCATTTCCCCAAGGATATGCAAGCGGCCGTCCTTCGCCTGGGCCAAAGCGACCCGCATGATCTCCTCGGTGATGCCGGCGATCTTGATGTCCATTTGCAGCGAGGTGACGCCCTCGGTCGTGCCGGCGACCTTGAAGTCCATGTCGCCCAGATGGTCTTCGTCGCCCAGAATGTCCGAGAGCACGGCGTAGCGCTTGTCCTCCAGGATCAGACCCATCGCGATGCCGGCGGTCGGACGTTTGATCGGCACGCCGGCGTCCATCAAGGCGAGCGACGAGCCGCAGACCGTCGCCATCGAAGACGAACCGTTCGATTCGGTGATCTCCGAGA